>JAJYKO010000252.1 GCA_021788565.1 Chloroflexota bacterium | reverse complement strand
GCAAAGCTGCCGGTGGGGTCGGCTCTCTCCACCCGGCTGCAAGCGGCGTCTGGCCAGCTCCACGTAGTCCGGCTGGAGGTCGAAGCCTACGGCGTTACGCTCCAGATCCTCGGCCGCCACTAGCGTTGTCCCGCTGCCGGCGAAGGGGTCGAGCACCAATTCCCCTCGGTGAGTGAACAGTTCGATGGCCCGGCGAGCCAGGGCGATCGGGAACGTGGCGGGGTGCAGGGACTTGTCGCGGATGTCCCTGCTCTCGTAGTAGAACTGCCAGACGCCGATCTGCGCCTTCATCCACTCCTTGGCATCCAGGCAGTTCAGGTGTTTCGGCGGGCAGTCGCAAACACGCTCATGCCCAATCTGCACCCGCGTATCCACCACCTACCCCTCCTGCGGAGAAGTCGTGGGTCTGGGGACGGGGGTCCGGGGTCCGGGATCATGGGGCCGAACCAGACGAAAAAGAGATGACCGCGCCTTCCTACACACATCCCGCCCACCCAACGCACACCATGTCTGTCACCCGACCTCTGTCCCCTGATCCCCGCCCCCTGACCACCTACCTTCCCGCGGACTGGAACCACTGCTGGATCGCCTGGGCATAGCCCTGGGCAAGGGCGTCGATGAACTTATCTTGCCTCAAGTAGCTCGCGTCCTGATCGTTAGTCAGGAACGCGCCCTCCGCCAGAGCGCCCACCATCTGGGATGCCCTCGGGTGGTCGTCGCCGGTCGGCCCCAGCAGATAGAGCGAGTTCCCCGTCCCCACGGAGAGCTCGTCCTTCTTCACACCCCTGTTGTTCATGTTGAAGCCAGCCGCCTTGGTGCTTGCCAGAATGTTGTCCAGGACAACTTGGGCAAACTGCTCGCTCTTGGCACTGAAAGGCCTCTTGGCGTTATAGTACACTTCGGTTCCGTGCTGGCTGGGATCGCCGCTCCCGTTGAAATGAATGGACAGGAAGAGTTGGGCTCCGGAGTTGTTGGCGATATCCACGCGAGCCTGGAGGTCGTCGTCCAGGCCGATCTTGCCGTCACCCGTTACATCTCGCGGGGGGTTGTTCACCTGTGAATCCGTCGTGCGGGTGAGCTGAACCTGCCGCCCAGCCGCCCTCAGGATGTCCGCCACCTTCAACGCCACCTTCAGCGTGAGGCTCTTCTCCTGCAGCACAGTGCCGTCCGGGAATACGTGCGCGGCCCCGATCTCAGAACCGCCGTGGCCTGGGTCGATGACCACCAGGCCGTCTCTACCGAACGCCCCGGCCATGTTCGTCGCGGGAAGCTCGCCAGGACGGTTGAGACCGTTCGGGGCGGCGGGATTGTACTGCAGGAAGAACCTGGAACCCTTCGCCTGAGCCGCCAGGTCGGGCGGCAAGTTGACACCCGTGATTATCGCCTTCAGGTAGTCGCCGAGCAGCAACCCCTGCGTGGTCCCGGTGGTCTTGTCGTAGTGCATGATCCCGCGCTGGAAGCGCATATAGACGAAGTTGTGATTAGTGGGATCGTACGCCGGCGCGCTGATGGGCGCGCCCCACAATTCCAGGTTGATGGCCGGCATGATCCCCGGGTCCTGCTTGCCGTCTGGATACGCTTCCTGATACTTCACCGTATTCATGAACGTCTGGTAAAAGTTCACGGGCATGCCGTTCCACTGGTCCGGAGCCTTATCCTTGACGAAGCCCAGCAGCTTGTCCATATAGCCGTCTGTGCCAGGCTTCGGCGCAGCCGCGGCCATTCCCCCATCGGGTCCCGGGAATGTCGAGAAGTTCATCTGCGTGTACGGAACCATGTCGTTATCCAGCAGATTCATGGTGACCACGGATCCATTCGCCGCCAGCTGCATGATCTCGCGCTGGAAGATCTGGACCTGGAAACCGAGGAGCAGGAACTGTTTCGATATCGGGTAGCCGAAGGTGCGCACACCGCCCCTGCGATTGAAGTACTCCCAGAACTTGTCGTTGTCGATGCGGAAGCCCGTCTGCGGAAAGAGCCTGGGGTCGGACGCGGGCTTGGAAGCAGGCTGCGGGGTCGGCGACGGAGATGCCGCCCGCTGGGCCGGCGGAACGGGTGTAGCACTTGGCTGGGCAGGTGCAGGGGTTGGGGAAGCCGTCTGAGTCGGCGCAGGAGTAGGTGCCGGAGCAGGTGCAGACCCACCGGGGATGGTGAGGACCTGGCCCACCTTGATCGAGTTCTGGTCCTGGATGTTGTTGGCGCTCTGGATAGCCGCCACGCTCACACCGGTTGATGCCGCGATCTTTCCGAGAGAATCCCCCGGCTTCACGGTGTACTGGATGCTGGTAGGAGTGGGAGCGGGTGTCGGCGCAGCCGGAGCCGGCGGTGAGCTGCCGGGAATCGTGAGGACCTGACCCACCTTGACCGAGTTGGGGTCCTGGATGTTATTGGCAGTCTGGATTGCCTGGGCGCTGACGCCGTACGAAGCAGCGATCCCGATCAGGCTATCCCCTGGCTTCACCGTGTACTTCGTGACCGCAGGGGTCGGAGTCGGGGGTGGCGAGGCTCCGGGAATGGTAAGGACCTGCCCTGCCTTGATCGAGTCGGGATCTTGAATTCCGTTGGCGGCCTGGATCGCCTCCGCCTTCACGCCGAAGGATGCGGCGATTCCGGTCAGGGAGTCCCCGGGCTTCACGGTGTACGTGACCCCATCGAGGGCGGGTGACGCCGAGATGCCCGCGGCCTGCACGACCGAACCCGGCACGAAGGCACCCGTATGGATTAACGGCGATGCGATGGCGAGGCCCAGAGCTGCGCCAGCGCAAAGCAACAGCTTGTACGCTCTCACGAGTAACTATCCTCGGTCCACGAAAATAGGCGATAACGGCAAGGGAAGAGAGTGGAGTAGAACCCGAGCGGGTGGCGCGTAACGGGCTTGCCCCCCGTCGAGGCCGCCGGCCTCCATGGAAAGGAACCCGTCCCGGAGACCTCAGGATAAAGGATGGCGACGGAATCATCAACCACCTACTGCCTCTAGTGGCTTCTCATTGTGTCCAAGAGAGGCAGAAAGTCTGGACAGCGCACCGCCTGGCACGGTTAGCGCGACAGTAGCCAGCCGTATGTGGCGCTCTCACCGCCGTCCTGGAACCGACGCTCTAGCGGGTGGTTCCGAAACCACCAACTGAAGTCTCGATTCCAGGATCCAACGAATGGCCTGTGAAAGACCACTAGCTTGAACCTGGGCCGCCACCGCCCAGGACGCTGGAGTCACAGATATGCGTGAGCTGGATAGAAGAATCGCCACACTGCGGCTGCGGCTCGCGGAGATAGGCGCCCGCGAGGAGCAGACAAGAGCCCTCAAGCGCCAGTTCAAGGCCCAGTTAGACAAATTGATGGACTTTGCGATCTACGATCGGGGTGACCTGGACTCAGCCCTCTCCATGGCTACTGAGGTTGATTCCAGGTTGGCAGCGGCGGATCGGACCCTGGCGCATCTCGAGACCATCAAGGCCAGGGGCAAGGCTGAGCTCGAGGCACTTCTCCTCACCGGCAGCGTCGAAGCGGCCAAGGCCAACGTGGCGGAACTGGAGACGCGACTTAGGCAGGTCGAAGAAGACATCCGCCGTGCAGTAGCCGGCGACGACACATCTCTATCGCAGATGCAAGCACAGCGCGATGCACTGACCACCGAGGTCAGAAGGCTGCGGAACATCATTAGTGAGGCCAGCGAGGAGGCCGCCCGAACCGTGGCCGAGAGGGCCAGGAGGAACGAGGAACGCGCCACCCAACCCCGAGACCACGATCAGTGACGATCGCGGCATCGAGACGTAGGGGCGGTTCGCGAACCGCCCCTGCCGTGACGGCTCCTGGACATCGTCTGCCAAAATGCCGAGCCCCGGGGAGCTCTACGCCTTGCCGTTGCCCTGGGCCTTCATGACCTCCTTCAGGAAGCGGTCCTCCGGCAATGCCCCCACGAACTCGGTCTTCTCGTTCACCACGATCTTCGGCACGCTCATCACCCGATAGCGCTGGCTCATCTCCGGGAACTCCGTCGCCTCCACCGTGTCCGCTATGATGTGCTCGTTCTCTATCGCCATCTTCTGCGCCATCCTGGCCGCATTTGGACAGTATGGTCAAGTGGGTGTGACGAACACCTGAATGTGGGTCTCCGTGGTGATCTTGGCCAGCTCCTTCTTGGTAGCCTCGCTCAGGTCCGAGGTCCCCTGCGAGACGGCCTTGATCCCCTCGATGAGGGTGGAGAACTCATACCCCGAGGGTATGCCGAAGAACCTCACCTTGCCCTTGTTCTTGCCACTCATGACCAGGGCAGGGATCTTCTCTACCCTGTACTCCTTGGCAAGATCGGCGTCCTTCAGCAGATCACGAACCTCTACCGTGATCTTGTCGGACAGGCCCGCGACTTCGCCCAAGAGATCCCCAGTCTCCTTGCAGTACATGCACTCACTGCTGGGTACTGCCAGCGGGGACTGGTGCTGGGTGAAGTAGACCAGCTTGACGGGGTCGACCATCTCTTTGGAGAAGTAGTCGACCAGGAAATTGCGATCCTCCTCCGATATCAGCGACACAAATTCCTCCTATTGTTCTGGAACCGAAGCATCAGCGGGAGCCGCGGAACGGCCGAGTGAAGTCTCGATCCCAGCGTGCGACTAACAGTCTGCGGTGGGTTCTAGTTTCTGACCAGGGCGAGGATCTCGTTGCGGCTCAGTACGAGCACCTTCTTGCCATCGAAGTCGACCTCGTCCCCGGTGTACTTGCCGTACAGTACCCGGTCCCCTTCCTTTACCTTTTCGCGGAGGTCCTCGTCCGTGCCAACCGCGATCACGACGCCGGTTCGCGGCTTCTCCTTGGCGGTGTCAGGCAGGTAGAGGCCTCCTGCCGTCTTCTGAGGCTCCCCGTCCTCATCTACAGATACCAGTACTCGGTCATCAAGCGGCTCGATGCGCATGCCTCTTCTTTCCTCCCTTGCGGTCTCTACGTACTATTATTTGGATTTGATTCCTAGCAGTCTGTCGATCTCTGACTGGTTGAAGCCGACCACCGGTCGGTTGCCAATTAGGGTCACCGGCACCCCCATCTGGCCGCTGACGCGGACCAGATCGCGAGCGGCTGCCTGGTCTCTGGAGATGTCCACCTCTCGGAAACGCAAGCCATTGCTCTGGAGGTACTGCTTGACCCTCCGGCACCACGGTCAAGTAGGGGTTGTAAACACCAATATCCGCTGTTGCGTCTCGGCCATGCAAAGTACCCTTTCGCGTAGGTTGGGAGGCCGAAACCAGCGGCCCGACCTCACTTGCTGCCAATTATACCCGATGGGGGTATTCGTGTATACCCCCCTAGGGTATATGAATTGTGTAGGAATGAGGCTCACTGGTAGATTACCACAGATGGCACAGGGTTGAGCTGCATGACCTCCGCGGGAGTGAACAGCCCTGTGTCCTGGTTGTAGAACAGCTTGATCCCCGCGAAGTCGAGCTGACCCTGGTCCATCACCGCGCGGTAGGTGTTCAGCTTGAGCGCCTGGGATCCGAAGCCGTCCATGTCCAGCACCAGGTCAACATCGGGGCTCCTCGTAATGTTCTGCTTGTCGGGCAGCATGTTCAAGGTGAACTGATGGACGATCAGCACCTTGGGCGGAAGATCGTCCTGAGCGATTAGCTGATTGAGATAGTCTACAGCGTAGTTTACCTCGTACGCCATGGTGTGCCCTATCTCGACTCCTGGCGTCTGGCCGCTCCACATGTCGAACTCGGGATCCAGGGCAAGGTACACGTCGGGCTGCTCGAGCCATGGGCGCAGGTAGGCCAGTTCGGACTGGACGGTGCTCTGTCCGAGCTGGACGTCCAGTATGAGCTTGAAGCCGTGAGCTCTAGCCTGTTGGAGCATGGAGTTTATGACGCCAGGGGACTCCCTTCGCCGCCACATGCCGTCGGGTCCCGGGGAGCCCTGCGCTACCACGGCCACCAACTCGTATCCTGGCTGAATCCGCTTGGTCGTGAGGTCGGCGTAGGCGGCTGCTTGCTTCGCCAACCGTTGGGCAAGGTTATCCCCGGTGTACTGGCCCAGCACGCCCATTCTCGGATCGTTAGGGTTGCCGTACCAGGTCACCAGTAGCGTATTCGAGAGGACCGAACTTGTGGCCGGATCAACGCCGTCGGAGAACACCTCTCGTGCGCGGACCGGCGGCGCCTGGAAGGCTGAAAATACCAGGAAGACCAGGGCTACGCCGATCCAATAGAGGTGCTTCGTTAGCCGCCGGCTGAAGTGACGCCAGAACATCTGCGTGAGCTCCAGACTACTACAAGATTCTACAGAGCAACAATAGCATTGCACATGCCCAGTGCCTGCCACATTTCGCCCACAAATACGTTATACTGAGTATGCGGAGTGAACATATGGAACTCCTGAACACCGGTCAGACTGGAAGCCGCGGCGAGCCCGAGGACGTGCTTGTGCAGAGGGCCTCGGGCGGCGACGCCGACTCGTTCGCGATCCTCTATCAGAGGTACCATGGCCCCCTATTTCACTACTTTTACTATCGTCTGAGCAATAGGGAGGACGCCGAGGACCTCGCGGGACAGCTGTTCCTCAAGGCCTGGCAGTCCATCGGCAACTACGACTGCCGAGGGATACCATTCTCGGCCTGGCTCTTCCGAATAGCCCACAACCTGCTCATAGATACAAAGCGTAACCATCGGGAGACAGTCGAGCTAGACTACGCGCTGGAGGTACAGGACCGCGCGGGCACGCCGGAGGATCTGGCTCTGGCGCGGCTGGATGCACAGGAGTTGGAGTCGGCCTTCCGTCAGCTCTCCCCGATTGAACAGAGCGTCGTGGCCCTCCGGTTCGTGGATGGGCTTGACCATCGAGCGGTGTCCGGCACCATCAACAAGAGCGAGGTGGCTACCAGGTCTATCCAGTCCAGAGCGCTGGCGAGGCTGGCTCGGTACCTGAGGGTTCGCGAGGGTGGAACCGTTCTGGCCAAGGTCACAGCGGCGGTGGCGGCACTCCTCTTCGTGTTCGGCATCACCGCCGTCGCGGCGTCCGGAGCTCTACCCGGCAGTCCACTTTACCCCGCGAAGCTGGCGCTGGAGGACCTGCGGCTGCGCCTGGCCCGAAGCGATGCAGAACGGCTGCAACTTCATATCGATCTGTCAGAGCGTCGAGTCGCGGAGCTCTCGGCCATAGCAGCCACGGCAACGCCCGCGGAGTTCGGTCGTGCGACGGCGCGCTATGAGGAGCTCGTGGGGGCAGCGGTCGCAGAGGCCACTAGCCTGCGCGGCAACGAAGGGGCTGTGGCGGGAGTTGAGTCCGCCCTCGCCGAGCAGGAGAGTGAGCTCAACGCGATCATGGCCCGACTCGGCAACACCGACGCCGCGAAGCGCGCCGCCGTCCTGCAAGCGGTAGGAGTCGCGAAGCGGGGGCTCGTTCGG
>JAJYKO010000251.1 GCA_021788565.1 Chloroflexota bacterium | reverse complement strand
AAGAAGCACTATTAGGTGAAGGGAGGATCCTGTATCGTGCGCAAGCTACCTCTTGCCTTAGTCCTGGCATTTTCTGTCCTTGCTCTGTCGGCCTGTGCTGGCTCTGGTGGCGCAGGTAGCTCCGCGGCACCTACCAGTAAACCCGCTGAGAGTGCCAGTAAGCCCGTCGATAGTGCGGGCAAGCCTGCTGATAGTGCCGGAAACAGCACCTGGAAGATCGCGATAGCAGGGCTGGGGCAGGACGCCGCTTTCACCAGCGCCGATGTAGAAAAGATCGGGACGGTGACGATGAAGGCCGCGATGAAGGAGCAGGACACGACCGGCCCACAAGAGGAATGGACGGGCGTGCCCTTATCGAAGGTCCTGAAGCAGCTGGGTGTGGGCCAGTACACCACCGTCAAGGTAGAATCTGCCGACGGCGCGTCCAGCAAAGAGTACACGCCGGACCTCGTTGACAACGAGGGTACCATACTGGGAATAGCGGTCAACGGAAGAGCGCTGGGCCCCGATAGAGGTCCTGTCGAGTTGGTGGTCAACGGCAAGGGGAGCAAGTGGTGGATCCAGCGGGTGGCGAAGATTACGGTCGAGAAGTGAGTGCACGCTCTGTGTGCGATGGGGCCGTCTCTTCGCCTTTCTCTACCTTAAACGTTGAACTAATTGCATGATAACATTTGGTACTATCGGGCTCTAACTGAATAGGCGCATCTCCGAGCCTTCCGTCCTAACGGTGAGGAACCTATGGACGCTGGAGGCCGTTCGCCGAAACGGCGGACCGGGATCACGGTTGGTCTCGGTCTCGGGTAGGGGAGGAAACGACCCTGCCTCCGCGTGCTTGGAAAGGAGATAGCAGCCGCGCCCGCACACCTGTCGCCTGAACCGCTGGATCGGGCGTTGTTGCGTTGTGCCGCTAGCTTTTCTCCTTTTCACACCTCGGTCCGCCCTTCCTCGGAGCGCGCCTCACCGCCGGGAGTCGGCCGGATTCACGGATGCCCCGGCTCACCGTGCTCGGCCCGATTGGAGGCCCGATTGGAGGAAAGAATGGCTCCTACGCTCCGATCCATCCTGTCCATCGCGTTCTTTGGATTACTTCTGACCGGCTGCGCAGCTGCAACAACCTCCGCGCAGGCGCCTGGATCCACCGCTGCTCCAACTTCCGTGGCCGCTCGCTCATCTGGCCCCTTGGCCGCGGCGACTCAGAGAAAGTTGATCGTGTTCGCGGCGGCTTCCCTGACCGACTCTTTCAACGAGATTGCGGCCGCGTTCTCGGCTAAGGTTGGGAATGTGGCGGTCACATACAATTACGGCGGATCCAATACGCTTCGCGCCCAGGTAGAGCAAGGGGCCCCGGCCGACGTCTTCGCCTCGGCCAATCAACAGGAGATGAACACCCTGGTGAAGGAGGGCCTCGTGACGGGGACTCCCGCGGTCTTCGCCAGGAACCGACTGGTGGTGATAACGCCCAAGTCGAACCCCGGCAAGGTCGAAAAGCTCCAGGACCTGGCCAAGAGTGGATTGAAGATCGTGCTGGCTGGACCGAACGTTCCGGTGGGCGGCTACGCGCTGCAGATGCTGAGCAAGATGAACACCGATCCTGCGTTCGGCGCCGGGTTCAAGGAGAAGGTGATGAAGAACGTCATCTCCCAGGAAACGGACGTGAAGCAGGTGGTCGCAAAGATACAGCTGGGGGAAGGGGACGCTGGCGTCGTCTACAGCACGGATGTGACGCCGAAGGTCGCTCCCAACGTGAGGATTCTGGATGTGCCGGATGCCTTTAACGTGATTGCCCAGTACCCCATAGTGGCGATCAAGGGCGCTAAGGAGGCGGACCTGGCGAAGGAGTACGTGAGCTACGTGCTCTCTCCCGCGGGACAAGCGATCATGAAAAAGTTCAGCTTCGTGCCACTACAATGAGTGCGCTCTCCTACGATTCCTCTGTGGTCACGGGACGTCGAAGGGACAGCGGGTTGCCGTGGGGTCTGCTGGCTCTTTCGGTACTCCCTTCGCTCTTCCTGGTAGGACCGATGATAGCCCTGGCCGCGCGGACGCTGCCGGGAGGGCTCTGGCTGGAGGCGCTGGCGAACCCAATAGTTCGCCAGGCCGCGGGGCTAAGCCTGGCGACCACCGCTGTGAGCCTGGCACTGGTGATAAGCTTGGGGACCCCTCTCGCGTACCTGCTCGCACGGTACCGGTTCCCAGGCCGGGGACTCCTGGACACGATCATCGATATGCCCATGGTACTTCCTCCGGCTGTGGCCGGACTCGCCCTGCTGCTGCTGTTCGGCAGAGCCGGCTTTCTCGGCCCAACCTTTGGGGCTATGGGCATCGACGTCGCCTTCAGTACTACGGCCGTGGTTCTGGCTCAGGCATTCGTGTCGGGACCCTTCTACATCCGTTCGGCTCGGGCAGGGTTCGAATCGATCGATCCCCAGTTGGAGAGGGTCGCCGCGACCCTGGGCGAAAGTGAGGCTAGGATCTTCTGGCGGGTCACCGTTCCGCTGGCTTTTCCCAGTCTGTTGGGGGGAGCCGTCATGACCTGGGCCAGGGCCCTGGGCGAGTTCGGCGCCACCATAATGTTCGCGGGAAACTTCCCCGGGAGGACACAGACGATGCCGCTGGCAGTGTACACGGCCATGGAGTCAGATCTGTGGGCCGCCTTATCCCTGGCGCTTCTGCTGGCCCTTTTCTCCTTTGCTGCCCTCGCACTACTCAAGGTAGCGATCCATCGAACGGGGAGGTCTACCCATGTACCTTAGTGTAGAGATCGACAAAAGCCTTCCCGGGTTCCACCTGCAGGCCAGCTACTCCTGCGAGACGGGCGTCCTGGTTCTCTTCGGTCCCTCCGGAGCGGGAAAGTCTCTGACCCTGCAGTGCCTGGCGGGGATCGTCCGCCCGGACAGGGGCCGGATCGTAGTGGAGGGAAGAACGCTGTACGACAGCAGCCTGGGGATCGACCTGCCACCCCAGAAGAGGCGGGTAGGGTACGTGCCTCAGAACTACGCCCTTTTCCCCCACATGAGCGTAGCAGACAACATCGCTTTCGGGCTTAGGAGGCAAGCTTCCGCACCACGGCAGTCTGAGATACCCCATTTGGTAGAGATGCTGCGCCTCGATGGCCTCGAGAAACGCAGGCCGAAGGAGCTGTCCGGCGGTCAACAGCAGCGCGTCGCGCTGGCCCGGGCGTTGGCTTCCAATCCCCGGCTGCTGCTGCTGGATGAGCCGTTCTCGGCCCTGGATACTCCACTTCGCGACGCGCTCCGTGCCGATCTTTGCGAGGTGCATCGGGAGCTGGGAGTGAGCATCGTGCTCGTCACTCACGGGGTTGCCGAAACCCATGTGATAGCTCAGACGGTGGCTCTGTACCAGCGAGGGCGAGTTTTGCAGGTCGGCACACCATCGGAGGTCTTCCAGCGCCCTGCCTCCGCGGAAGTTGCCCGCCTGACAGGGGTGCGAAATCTCCTGGCGGGGAGGGTCGTGGAGACGGGGGCGCACGGCTGCATGGTAGACGCTGGTATCGGCGTCTGTCTCCGCGCCCTGGCCGAGGGAACTGTCCCCGGGTCGGACGTCCTCATGACCGTTCGCCCGGAGTACCTCAGGTTCGTCGGCAACGGGGACCGTCCGGACGCCTGCGAGGAGCTGGTGGACGGGGTTGTTCGCTCGGTGGCGAGCCAGGGACACCTGTATTCGGTGCAGGCAGCCCTGGGAGGCGCACTAGGACCAACGGTGCTGGTACTGACCCCGGTGTGGTGGTGGGAGCGGCACGCATTGCAGCCGGGCGATTGCTGCAAAGTCGCTATTCCAGCGGACTCCCTCCACATTCTCTCCGTGGACGTCCCGGCCAACCCGGCCTTGACCGGGGCGTATTGTAATGTATGATATAGGACAAGTATCGCTCTTGCTTCGGTTGCTCGCCTCGCCATAGGGCTGCATTCGATGGCCGCCGACTGGGGTTTGTTGTGGCTATATCGATCACTTCGTCGAATCGTTTTGTGGATAGGGAAGGACGGATGAAGAAGGTTCAGATCAAGGTAAATGGCCTCACCAGGCAGGTGGTGGTCGATCCGGAGTTGGTGCTCCTCGATCTGCTTCGGGAACAGCTCGGGCTGACAGGTGCCAAGCAATCCTGCGACCGAACAGGACAGTGCGGAGCCTGCATGGTAATCGTCAACGCCAAGCCAACCAGGTCGTGCCTGGTCAAGGTTGTGGATCTCGAAGGGGCCGACGTCATCACGGTCGAGGGGCTGGGCACGCCCGATAACCCCCACCTGATCCAGGAGGCGTTCGTGCTCGCGGGGGCGGTGCAATGCGGCTTCTGCACTCCGGGCATGATCATGGCCACCAAAGCGCTACTGGACAAGAATCGGAACCCAAGCGCTTCTGAGATCAAGCACGCCCTACGCGGCAACCTCTGCCGCTGTACCGGATACGTTAAAATAATGGATGCCGTCGAACTGGCCGGCCGTTTTATCAGGGGCGAAGCTTCCCCGGCCGAAACGCGGCCCGACCCCAGCGGTTCCAAGATCGGCGTATCCCATCCTCGGCCCTCCTCAATGCTCAAGGCATGCGGGGTGGCCAACTTCACCGCTGATATCAGGATACCTGGAGCGGCGGAGGTGGCCGTTGTCAGGAGCCCCTATGCCCACGCGAAGATCAAGGGCATCGACGGCTCTGCCGCTGAGGCGATGCCCGGTGTGCTGGGAGTCATGACCTCCAAGGACATCAGAGGTACCAACCGCCTGACCCTCTTCATCTCCGATCGTCCTCTCCTCTGCGAGGATAGGGTGCGGAGCATCGGCGACCCGGTCGCGATAGTCGTGGCGGAGACGCGCGACCAGGCCCTAGCCGCGGCTAAGGCGGTCGTGGTGGATTACGAGCAGGTGCCCGTTCTGAGTTCACCCGAAGAGTCCCTGGCCGAAGGGGCGATGCAGATCCATCCCGAATGGCCGAACCTCTACTACAGTCAGCCGCTGGTCAAGGGTGACGCCGAGAAAGCGCTTGGCGAGGCGGCGGCCGTAATCGAGGCGCGCTTCACCACGCAGCTCAACCACCAGGCGCCCCTCGAGCCAGAGGCTAGCGTGGCCTATCTAGAGGGCGAGGGTGAGGACGCCCAACTCGTGGTCGTTGGGCGAAGCATCAATATCCACAAGCATCTGTCCATGATCCAGGACGCGATCGGTTGGGAGAACATGCGCTACGAGGAGGCTTTCTCGGGCGGCCAATTCGGATTGAAGATCGAGGTCACCTCCGAGGGTATCGCCGCCGCGGCCGCTCTGCATTTCCGGAGGCCGGTGCGCTACATACCCGGCCTGGCCGAGTCCATGGCGCTGACCCCGAAGCGCCACCCATTTGAAATGAAGGTCAAGCTCGCGGCTGATGCGGAGGCTCACCTGACGGCCTTGACCATGGACTTCGTCGTCGACAACGGTGCCTACACCTCCAGTGGGAAAGCCATCGTTAATCGGGCCCTGTGGATGCTATCCGGTTCCTATCATATTCCCAACCTCAAGGCGCACGGACGCCTGGTGTATACCAACAATCCCTACGGAAGCTCGGCCCGAGGAGCGGGCCCGCCCCAGCAGCACTTCGCCCTCGAGTGCGCCATGGACATGCTGGCCGAGAAGATGGGGATTGACCCATTGGAGTTCCGGCTGCGGAACTCCTTGAAGCCCGGTCAGACCAAGTCCAGCGGCTCGCCGGTGGAGCAGTGGCCTTTTCCGGAACTTTGCGAGGCCGTAAGGCCCCACTACGAGCGTGCCCTCCGCGACGCCGGTGCCCATAGGAGCGGGGCGGTCCGGCGGGGAGTTGGACTCGGGGCAGGCGCGTTCGGCGTTGGAGGATCGGGCGACATGGCGACCGTCGCCGTGGAACTCGAACCGGATGACGGGATTACCATCTATGCCGCTGTGGCCGACCCAGGAGAAGGCAACGACGCCATGCTCACCCAGTTAACCGCCGATGCCATGGGGATACCCATGGATAAGGTTCGCCTTGTGGTTAGGGACACCGACCACACCACCTCCAGCGGCCCCGCGGCCGGAAGCCGGATCACCTTCATGATGGGCGGCGCGCTGCTAAACGCGCTGGACCAGCTCAAGCAGGCATCTTCGGAGGTCGGCGGTGGGTACGAGGCGTTGAAGCAGGCGGGTCGCCCGACCCGATATGTCGGGACCAAAAGGAACCCAGACCCGGGTCCCATGGACTCGAAGACGGGGCAGGGCCCGAACTTCGAGTCCCAGATCCATGCCGTTCAGGTGGCGGAGGTGGAGGTCAATACCGAGACCGGCCAGGTCAAGGTGATCAAGATGACCGCCGCCGTGGACGCTGGGACGTTGATCAATCCCAAGAACGTGGAAGGTCAGGTAGAAGGCGGGATGGATCAGGGGGTCGGATGGGCCCTGCGGGAGCAGTTCGTGGCGGGGAAGACCCGAGACTGGGTCACCTTCAAGTTCCCGAACACCCGCACCGCTTTCGACATGGAGGTGATGCTCAAGGAAACCCCGAGGGCTTTCGGCCCGAAGGGGGCCACCGGGATTGGCGAAATGACCCTGGTGCCCACCGCGCCCGCGATCATCAACGCTATCCACGATGCCTGTGGAGTTTGGATAACAGACCTGCCCGCGACGCCCGAGAAAGTCAAGGCGGCTCTCGCAGGAGAGAGGTAGCCTCGAGTGACTGCGCCCGCCGAACCTGCCGGCCAGTCCGGCGATCGGACGAGAGAGTATCGCTCCATCGGCGGGCGCATGATCCTCTTCGATGGCGAGGGCTTTTTCTGGGATCCGCGCGATTGGAGCGAAGAAGCGGCCGAACTGCTGGCGGGGGAGAGCGGGCTCGAGGTGCTGGCTGAAACGCACTGGCGTGTGATGCGCTTCCTGCGGGGCTTCTACGCTACCAACGGTCGGGCCCCGTTGAACAAGCAGTTGAGGGAAGGCACCGGGCTGAGCCTCCTGGAACTTGAAGGGCTCTTCCCTGGCGGGATCAAGTATGGGGCCCGCCGCCTGGCCGGACTGCCCAATCCCAAGAACTGCGTCTAAAACAAAGCCAAGAAGGAATCTACATGGTTCCCCACTCGAAGGATGTGGGCGTACGGGTAAGCGTCATTCCTCTGAAAAAGGGGGTTGGGATGGGTGGCCACATCAAGCCGCCTCCAAGCCGGAGACTGCGGATGGTTGGGAGAGGCCGACCTTCTCCAGAGTAACGTGGTTGCCCAACTGCTCAAGGCGTTTGACCAAGTGTCGCTCGATGACCTCGCTATCCCGACGGTCAAAGTAGGTGTATCCGAGATCCTGATAGGTGCACTCAGCATGGGCAAGCAGATGATAGGCGATAACCAGGATCGAGTGTCCGACAGCCAAGGCGGCCCTCTTGCCACCGCGCCGTCTGGCCAGGCGGTGGAAC
>JAJYKO010000250.1 GCA_021788565.1 Chloroflexota bacterium | reverse complement strand
TCGCATACGCATTGCGGGAAATATCCTCCCATTCGTTCGCTGGTTTGCTCCACAATGGGAGCGAGACACAACTGGAATAATACTCGGCAAACCGTCCAGTTCGGCCCCACCGAAAGGTGGGTTTCTGGGTGGGACCACTATCTCACAACGGGCCGGTCTTCCGGGCGCGGGCCACGGCCTCCGTGCGATTGCGCACCTGCACACCAACTGGTCGGTTATACTTCGGGGTCGAGACGGCAACCGACGATACGCCGACCAATAACGTGGATTTCGAACGAGCGTCAACTCCCGAGAAACGAGCGTCACTCCCGAGAAAGGAATGTACGATGAGAAGGATCGTTGCGGGGCTGTTCATGTCGCTTGACGGCGTGGTTGAGTCGTCCGGCAAGTGGGGCTTCCAGTATGCTACCGACGAGATGTGGAAGGCGGTAGCCGCCGGAATAGCACAGGCGGACGCCATCCTGCTGGGCCGCCGCACCTACCTGGAGTTCGCCGAGCTCTGGCCTGGACAGAGCAGCGACGTGCCGATGGCTGACTTCCTCAACAATACCCCCAAGTTCGTGGTGTCGAGCACCCTGGACGCCCTCAAGTGGCAGCCGGCGACGCTGATCAAGGGAGACCTCGTGAGCGAGCTCACCAGGCTCAAGGAACAGCCGGGCAAGAATATCCAGGTCCCCGGCAGCCCTACTCTGGTGCGCTCTCTTCTGCGCGACGGGCTGCTCGACGAGCTGAGCCTGAGTATCTGCCCGATCGTCGTCGGATCCGGCATGCGCCTCTTCGACGGCCTCACCGATCAGATCCGCCTCAAACTCGTGCACTCGACTACCCTCAGCACCGGTCTGCTGGGCGTGACGTACCAGCCGGAACGCGCTTAGTTAGAACGTCTACCAATTCTTGTAGGGGCGGCCGGCCCTGGCCGCCCGCGGGCCAGTATGTTGTGAGTTGCGTTCGCTCGCGTCGCGCCCGACGTGGTACCCGTCGCCCACGGCCCTGCAGGCCTTGACGGCGCCCTACTCGGGCCTTCGCGCTGCGCTCGCTACCGCCAAGTCTCCCAGAGGAAGAGGCGTTTCCCGGGCCCCCTCTCCGTCGATGGGAGAGGCGGCGGTCCACCATCTACCCCTAGGAGATCCCCTGCCCATAAGCCCCTCTCCCTCTGGGAGATCCCCTGCCCATAGCCCCTCTCCCTCTGGGAGAGGGTCAGGGTGAGGGTAGTCGTGTCACATGCAAGCACACCGCGGCCTGGCCCTAGCAGTCCTGGAATTAGTTGGAACGAATGTCACGAGGGGCGACGCTACATGAGCCGACGGTTGCCACTCCAGCATCTGGGAGCTGGCGTTGTCTCAACGCCGGCGGTCGATTGGAAACCCGTCTGGGTTGAGACAACCCAGACTCCAAGGCTTGAGGGCACGGTTGAGTAAGCCCTATAGCTCCGGCTTGCGGAAGCGGACCGTGTAGCTCCAGCGGCTGCCAAGCACCTGGTCCACGGCGAAGCCGGCCCTTTCCCCGACCCTGGCCGTCGCCGAGGAGAACCGGAAATCGGGATCGACCAGATGCTCGGAAACGGCGAGGATGCCACCCGGCTTCAGGGCTCGCCGTAGCTCCTTCAGGGCTCGCGCCTGGTCGGGAATCTCGTCCAGGACCCCGACCAGTGACGCCGCGTCCAGCGAGTCGTCCCCGAACGGCAGTTCGTAGGCACTGGCGAGCCGGGTCTCGACGTTGACGACATCGGCGTTCTCTGGCCGGGCGAGCTTGGCCTCGACCCGCTCGATCATGGCTGGCTGGACATCGACCGCGTACACCTTTCCCCGTGACCCCACGGCACGGGCAATGGGTAGTGTGAATGCGCCGGGCCCGCAGCCCAGGTCGACGACGCTCATACCTTCCTCAATGCCCGCCCGGGCGATGATCAGCTCGGGAGGCTGGATACGGCGCCGGAGGTCGCTGTCCAGGGCGATGCTGATGAACGCCGGTGCCGGAAAGTGGTAGATCCGCCGGAACGCACGGAAGAACAGCTGGAACAGCAGGAAGACGCCCACGATGCGAAGGACGAACCCGAGCGCCTTCGAGAGCAGACCGATCATATCTGGTACTCCTTTTCGGTTAGTAGCTATCTTTTGTCGCTCTCAAGACCTCCGCCTACCGGGGGTCGGGCGGCGGTCCGGTACAGGGCGGACAGGCTTTTCCAGGCGGGTATCGCCCGTCGGAGTCGCGAGCGCCCGCTCAAAGCCCGTCAGAGCGTCGATCACTCCGGGCTTCGAAGGCTCGTCCCCACCGTACCTGCTTGATCAGGACCAGGACGCGGGTTTGCACCAGATGCTTAACGGCAAGGTTCGTTGCCTGTGTGCTACGTCCGATAAGCTCGGTGGCGGTCTTGACCAGGGAAGGACCACTTCCATTGCTCCGCTCCAGACCCCGAGACTCGTCAAACACTCGGCGGTCGCGCTAGCTCGCGGCCGCACTCCAGGATGCCGGTTGAGGGGCGGATGCGGGCACCGCGCGAACCATGCCCTCTCTGAAGCCCGCCGCGCCGATGCCGAGCGCCAGGTTGAAGCGCCCGCGCATGTTCTCAAGCGCGATTACGTGCGTGAGCTCCACGATCTGGCCCTCGTCAAAGTGCTCCCGCAACCCGACGAAGAGCACATCGGACACCTCCACAGGCGCCCGGCTCATGCCGATCGCGGTGCGGTACCCCCTGGCGCACTGGTTGAGATCCACGGCGCCCGGCCAGTAGCGGAGCAAGCGCTCGCCTTCGCTCGGCTCGCCGGCTTCGCGCGACCAGTACTGGTGAACGGGACACCCGGAATCGTCGCGTCGCTTCCGGATGGACGGCCACTATCGGTCATGGGCTTCACGGTCGCGCGCGGGAAGATCGTCGAGATCGACATCCTCGCCGACCCCGCGCGCCTCCGCCAGATCGACCTTACGAGCCACAAAGACCACGATGACCGCTAGGCCCCTGTCATCCTGAGTACCCCAGGGTTCCAGGAACCCTGTGCGAAGCACAGAAACTGTGAAGTTTCTGAACAGCAACCCATGGCCCAGGGGCCCGCCTGTGACGAATGAAACCCTGTAGGGGCCGGCGGCTCTGCCGGCCCGCGATTCGTTTTCGCAGCAGCCAGAGCGCGGCTGAGGCGAAGGATCTCCCGGTTCCTGCGCATCACCGGAGAGATTTTTCGCCTCTCCGCGCCTAAGGATGACAGGTGCCAACGTGCCATCGGCAATGGCCGATGCGAAGGACATCGCGCCTCCTGGACCCTGGTCACCCGCAGCATCTTGTCCACCGAAGTCGTAGGCAGGATGGAGGGCATCGCACGGGCAAGGAGTGTCTTGCCCGAACCGGGAGGACCCGCCCTCTGCGGCGAAAGGGATCGAACGTGCGTTGCGCAAGAAGAATGGCGAAAATCGGGAACCTCCGTCGCGCCACTGCGCTGAAGCTGCGGGGCAGATCGATGGTCTTAGGGTTGAGGACAACCGCCGCGAGCCGGAGCGGGCGGGAGTGCCGGTTTGGGCTTCAGACGAGGACCAGTCCATCCGTTTCGCGCTGCCTGGCTGGGAACCTTTTGAGGTAGAGGCCGGCAGAGGCTAGGGGTATTGCAGGCCTTCCAAGTCGGTGTTTTCGAGCTGTTTCCATGAGTTAGCTAAAGACACCTGGAGGAATATGACCATATACCTGCAGGTTGGCGGCGATACGATCGCAATTGCAGCCCTCATCCTGTCGGTCTTGGTCTTCGGCTACCAGATTGGCTGGCAGAGACATCAGTCGAGGGCCAGGCAGCCAGGGCAGGCACGTAGCCGCCATCGATAAGCAACAGCCGAGGGGGAGAGTCGAAAGGCTTTCCCTTGTTCTTTACAGATCAGAATCTCCATGGTCGGGCGCGGTTGTCTGGCCGGCTTGGGTAAGTAGGCGATGTTCACGGGTGAACGAAGCCCACATCAACGGCATCGGCAGATGGCAGCCCGACTATAGCGGGGCGAGCAGGCGGTGTCTCGATGGGACCAGATCGCGGCGGGGAACGTTCTGTCCCTCGAAAGCCGACCTGATATCAGACGCCCTGCTGTTGGGCGAAAGGCGCTTGAGCCCCTGCGGGGCAACCTCCTGAGAGAACTCGGAGAGGTTGATCAGATACTGGGAAGGCGGAACTAATCATGAGTCTGCGGGTGGATGTCCCGGACGGGGGTCCGCTCATTGGCGACTTCGAACGAGAGTTCAACTTTGCGCCCGTTCCGTATGGGAATGCTCAGAAAGGTAGGGCATTCGTTGAGCAGATACATACTGCCCTAGGAAACCCGTGGTACCTGTTTTTCGGTGAGGTATTGGCGGAATGGGACCTCTATCTTGATCAGCAGAAGCGCCTTGAGACACCTGAATTAGCCGATCTCGACAACTATGCCAAGTTGCTGTGCGACGCGATCAAGGGGCCAAGCGGCATCCTAATAGACGATGCCCAAATCCAGAAGCTATCCGTGATCTGGATTGACACGCCAGAACCGCCGCACTTCACTTTGAAACTGCGCCCCAATGTGCTTGACGAATTTGTCTTGAAGCCGATTATCCTGTACGAGATGCCTGATGGGCTGTTCTACCCAGTCCCTTCGAAAACCCTGGAGGATGGCACACCCACGGACTTGCCCGAGGATGATTTGCGGGCCATTCTGTCTAGCCTATATGAACTAACATGGGCCAAGAGGCATATTCGGCATGTGCTTCGGCAGCAAGGAGTACGCCCACAGAAGGCCTTTAGGGACTCGCTACATCTCGGTCCCATCTTGACTGGCTTCCACAAGTCGCGAACGGAGCAAACAGGATTTGCCAGACGAGAACTTGCCGACTGGAAGAGCGAGTATTCAATCGAAGAGGTCCCGAAGGGAATAATGGCTGAGGACCATACCGCCGAGAGCGAGTAGCGGAGCGGGGCATTTGCTTCATAACCTGAGAACGTTGGGTCCCCCGACCACTGCCTCCAGGGCTCGTCCGGTGCGCTCCTCTCCCCTCACATTGATAACGTCCCGAGAGCCATCCGTCGGTACAGGCGTCCCACCCATCCTCGTGAACGGCAGGGGAGATGGGCAGATCATTCACGCGGTGAGTGGAACAAGCTTTGACGCCCTCTGCAGGACAGATTAGACTTTGATGACGGGCGAATTTGGACTGTCGAAGTAGAAAAGGTGACACACATGGGCAGAGAACTGGAGGAACGCGTAGTCATCGATCCAGAGATCATGGTCGGCAAGCCGATCATACGTGGCACCAGGATTCCGGTCGAACTGATCGTTCGAATGTTGTCCCAGGGAGTCTCGGAGAGCGAAATCCTGAACGAGTACCCGCGACTGCAGATGAAGGACATCCGGGCGGCGCTAGCCTACCAGGGATGAGCGCCCGGGCTGCCAACTACGGGCGGCGAACCCAGCCACGGCTGGGCTTCCAGTCGTAGAGTTCATTGAGTAGGGATACGCCGCTCCGTAGGAACTTGTCCAGTTCACGAGCCGATGCCTGCGGTTGCCATGGGCTCATCACCAGAATGCCCGCGTGGCGGAAGTTGATACCCCAGGCATCGGACCAGCGACGCCATGCGTCGTGGAGTAGATAGAAATCACTTCTGTTGTGGGTCACCACCACCCGACCCTGTTGCGCCGCGACCAGCAGGTGTTCGTCATCACCCGCCCGGGAGAGACCGCCACGCTGGGCCGTGCTGACGTCGTGGCCCAGCGCCTGAAGGAATACGCCGGTGTCGCGGGCTATGTTATGGTCCAGGTGTAGGGCGGTCACGAAATTACGCCGCCGAAATAGTCTTGAGATCGATCTCGGCGTCCACCAGTCTCTTATTCTGGTTGTAGTAGGCCACTGCAGCCTGGACCGCCTCGCGTGGCAGGTGATGAGCGGACGCCACCTTGTCGACGTCTCCGTTCATGACCCGCAGGTAGCTGATGAGCGCCCAAACCTCCACGCCATGCCCAACGATGTGTGCTTCCCCCGGCGTGGACCACTCGGGATCCGCCTCGATGTACCGCGCGATCAGTTCGTCGGAGTTCATGTCAATCTCTCCTACAAGGTTCTCACCAGGAGACCACCATATTCGACTTGGCGAGCCAATAATACCACGATCCGCTTGATGCGCTGATAATATGGCCATGGACGCCTGGCTCGTGGAGAAACCGCGCTAATCGGGCAGGCGTGGCAGCGCGAGGCAGATCCCATCGATCGAATCGCGTTGGTCCGCGAAAGCCTCGACGGCTCGAACGAGATCGCCGATGGCGCGGCGTGGGATACTTCTCTCGGCGCACCAGAGTATGCCTGCGTGGGTTCGGCCCTCCATGCGCCACATCGCGTCCAACACCTGGTAATCCGCCCGATTGTAGGTGAACAGCGCGCGACCGGCGCTCGTGGCGAAGACAAGTTGATCTTCATCAAACACCCGGCTGTTGGCTCGGCCCATTTCATGGACGGAGACGGCATCCACACCGCGCTGGCGCAACCCCTCAGCCACGCGATAGCTGACATCCTCGTCCAGCAAGAAGGCCAGGCTCACGATGGCTGATTGAGGGCGATGCGCGCCTCGATCTCTTCCGGATAGCTCTCGTAGTAGCGTACCGCGGCGCGGAGTACGGCCTCATCCACTTCGGGGTAGCTTTGCCGCAGGACCAGCCAGTCCTTCCCACTCAGCAGGTAAGGTTCGATGACTTCCCAGATATCCAACCCGTCTCTGAAGGTTGCCCGACGTCCGGTGGGTCCGCTGGTGAAGACGATGTCGGGGAACTCACGCATCTTGATCGCCTCCTCGGTCAACACCCTCACCATTTCAGCGGTAGATCGGTGCTCCGATGCGGCGATTCTGCGCACCTTCTCGGCCATCTCTTTGGGAAGACGCAGGCTCACGGGGGATGCCATCGCGATGTCCTTTCTCAGTCTGCTACGTGTCGCTATTGTCTTCATTGTAACCGGCGCACTGACGTGCCGCAACGTATCGAAGTTCTGAGTCCCGGGCATCAGTAGCCGGCGTTATCAAGAGGGTAGCATGGGGAGCGGCTTGGCATGGCTTCCGGCCATCGCATTGATGCGAACACCCGGACCTACGCGGGTGGCCACAAGCACCCTCGACCAGACCCGCGCGGCTCTAGGGCGACTGAGCTGAGTCGTCAGCGGCCAAGTCCACAGCCCGGGCATGAAGAGTCGGCACCAATCCCGCACTGGCAGAGCGAGTTCCGGGTGGGGATAGCGGCCCTACCCTACCCGTTCTGGAGCGGAGGCGGAGCAGGCACGCGCCCTCTAACTGCCTCGCTACACGGCTCCCTTCTCGTGCATATTCGCGATCTGCTCCTCGGAGTACCCCAGGCTCTCCAGCACCTCGTCGGTATGCTCGCCAAGCATGGGCGGCGGGCGCCGGATAATGGGCTGCGTGC
>JAJYKO010000249.1 GCA_021788565.1 Chloroflexota bacterium | reverse complement strand
CTCGTTTATGCTCATCTCCCCGTCGGCCGGCATTGTCCCCCCGGTAACATTTTCATTTGAGGGAACTGTACAGGCCCCGGTAACATTTTAGATGAGGGAATACGAAATCTTGTGCAGCCTAAGGACGCATGCTATAATCGTGCCACGTGGGCCTTTAGGGGCTCATGCCGAAGTGGCGGAATGGCAGACGCGCTACGTTCAGGGCGTAGTTCGGGTAACCCGAGTGGGGGTTCAAATCCCCCCTTCGGCACTGAGAGGGGTCGTTCGATGGAACGGCCCCTGATTTTTTTCCCATCCGCGCAGCTTCGTGGCACGAAGCCTGCCCTTCAACTTGGAGCTACCCCGTCGTCTGGTCGCGCGGGGTTGCTTGCCCCATTATCCTGGTCTCAACCGCAGAGCATCTCGGTTCCCATCCACACAGGAGGTGCGTAATTCAGATGTTGCGAACGCGAATACTGCCGGGGCTGGCTCTAGGCCTGAGCACGGCTGGCGCTTTGAACTGGGGACTGGTTGGTTTACTTCGCCTCAACCTGGTGCACAGGCTGCTGAGGAGATCTCCGACGGCCGAAAGGGCAGCCTACGTCGTCGTCGGGCTGGCGGGAGCCTGGGTGGGGACGACCCGAGTCCTGCCGCGAGCGCTCCTGGCGCTCAGGGTGCGGACGAGAAATGTGGTGGCCGCGGCGGCAGCGGGGCTCCTGGTAGGCAAGACGATGCCTTCCGTGGGCGGTCGGACTCTGAGCGGCAGAAAGGTAGCGATACCCTGGGACGCCTCGGGCAAGGTCGCGTTCCTGGCGATGGGCTTCAGCTACGAGGCCAGATTTGACGTGGAAGACTGGGGACGCGCGTTTGAGGAGACGTTCGGCAAGGATCCGGACGTGGACTTCTATGAAGTGGCGATGATCGACTGGCCGTTGCGGTTGCTCGGCAGGGCCATCGACGAGGGGATGCGACGGGGCTCCCCGGCGGAAAGCCACGACCACGTCCTCACCGTGTACGCATCACAGAAATCGCTGAGGGAGGCTCTTAAGGCCCCAAGCAGCAGTGACACCTGGGTATATCTGCTCGACACCAGGGGCCAGGTGCTCTTCCAGTGTGGCGGCGCATTCGACGCGGAGAGATTCCAGGAACTGACGTGGGCCGCGTCCGCGGCCCTCGCGCGGGCCAAGGCCCCCGTGCAGGACATCGGGGATAGCCTGGCGTAGTTACCCGTCCCGAATCCGGCTGCGGGCCTCCACGTCGACGGCCCCTCGCTCCCAACCGGGACGTCGAGGCGGGTTTTCTTGACCCTACGCTGGCCGGTTGGTAACATACCAGTAGGCAATCCTCGCGAGTGACCCGGCGACTCGTGGGGTTGCCGTGAATCGATGCCCCTGTAGCTCAGAGGATAGAGCAACGGTTTCCTAAACCGTGTGTCGGCCGTTCGAGTCGGCCCAGGGGTACCCAGTTTCACTTACTGCCGCCTAGAATTCTAGGCGGCTTTATCATCCCGGGCTTCCTTCGCCAGCCAGTTGCAAACATTTTGCTAACATTTTTCTGCGGCTGCCGCCCTGACGGCGCTCCCAAGCAGATTGTCGAGTTTCGTCGCGGCCTCCCGCCCTACCCCTGGCAGTAGGTGGGAGTAGAGATCCATCGTGATGGCGATCCCACTGTGCCCCAGTCGGTCCGAGATGGTTTTCGCGTGCACGCCCTGACTCAGCAACATGGACGCGTGGGCATGTCTCAGGCTGTGGAAATTGACGCGCGGCAGCCCTGCCTTGGCGAGCACTAGTTGGTAGTCCCGGCTCAGGTTGTTCACCAGTGGTCCACCCGTAGCGGCGGCGCACACGAGGCCTTCATCCTCGTACACCGGCCCCATCCGAAGTCGCTGCTCGGCCTGCTCTACCCGGTGGCGCCGTAGGGCCTCAACCGCGAAGGCTGGCAGTGAGACCACCCGGCGGGATCTAGCCGTTTTCGGTTCCTTGTATGCGATGCCGGCTTTGGTCTTCTCCAACGCCCTATTGATGGCGATGGTCGCTGCGTCAAGGTCGACGTCGGTCCAACGAAGAGCGAGTATCTCTCCACGCCTGGCACCGGTCGCGATGGCCAGCACGATTGCTACATACACGCTCGACTCGCGGGCCGTTTCCAGTAGCCGCCCTACCTGCTCCGGTGTCAAGATGTGCATCTCCGCTCTAACCACCCTGGGAGGTTCCGCCCCGTCACACGGATTGCGGGGTATAAGTTGCCACTTCACCGCAGTCTGCATCGCCTCATGGAGGATGCGGCTATGATGAACAACGGTTTGAGGTGAGAGGTTCCCCGCGCGTCGATCCATCCGGCCACTCGCGAGGGCGTGAGCATAGTATTGCTGGACCTGAAGCGGTCCGAGCTTCCCCAGGGGAATGTCACCAAGGTTCGGGATAAGGTGCAGCCTCACCACCTGCTCATAGCGCTCGTGAGTCTTCGCGGCCAGGTTCGGCTTGACGCTAGTAATCCATCTCTCGAGGAATTCGCCGACGGTGAGCGTTGACGGCGCGACGTAAGCACCCTTGCCTATATCAGCTAGCAGGTTGTTGAGTTCGTCCTGGGCCTTCTTCTTGCTGGTGGACGCGAGCTTTAGCCACTTCTGCCGACGCTTGCCCGTCTCGGGATCGTCGCCGAGATCAACTACGGCCCACCAGTTGCCCTTGCCCCGTTCCCGCAGGTGGCCCTTCATTCGGATGCCTCCTCCTCTCGTTGTAATTGCCCGGCCCTTTTGTTTTCAAGCGCCTCCTTCATTGCTGTGAAGGCTCGGATGATCCTTAGCATATAGTCCTTGCTAAGCATTCTGCGGTTGGCCGCACTCCTCACTGCATCGAGGTACGGCTTCAACGCCTCTTCAATTGAATCTGACTCGGGTTGAAGCAAGCGTTGTTCTATGCTGCGCCAGACTCCATCTGTCCCATCGGAAAACTCGCATTCCGCAGCAAGTAGAGCCCACATTGCCCTTTCTTCCGGCGAGTTATCAGCGAGTCCTGCCAGCGTGAGCCGCCAGAACCACCGGGCGACACGGACGGTCGGGCGCGTTCCCTCTGTAAGCCGCACCAGATCCAGGACAGCCGGCGCTGCTTCCCACGGCAGTTCGGGAGTGCCGAACGACTCGGGCCAATGGACCCCACTGAATGACCGGCGTTCCTCTGGTGAGGCCTTTCGGTGCTCCGCCATGATGGTGCGAACGCTCTTCTCACTAGGTGAGTCGGTACGCTCGAGTGCTGCTGCTTCCTCTTCGAGGCGTGCTGCAATCCTTCTGCTGCTCAGCCTCGGGTTCTGTTCGGCTAACTCCCTTACCCGGTTCCGCCAGTAGATGTCGATTCTTGGCATCGGCATAGCGTCTCTCCAACTCGCCAATTTCCGCTTAATTACGCCCTATACGGCAATTCATTGGACGCTATAATACTCTTGAAGGTTCAAGAAGTCAACGCGGACAGGATCGAACAAGAAAAGACAGCGGAGGCAAAAAGAACATGGAACGAAGAACAGTAACCGTCCCGGAAGCGGCTCGGCTTCTCGGTATCTCGCGAAGCGCCGCGTATGCCGCCGCCGGGCGAGGGGAACTTCCAGGCCTCGTGCGCATTGGTAAGCGTTTCTTGATCCCCCGCGCCGCCATTGAAAAACTGCTAGGTGAGCAAGTCCAGATTGCCGGCAACGGCCGGGCCGACTGACGTGGGCAGTGCAGCTGTAGACCTGCTGGCCGTCGTTGGCGCTGATACACACTTGAAGAAGGTTGCGACCACCAACGGCGGCGAGTACGCCGGGCCGTGCCCCTGGTGTGGCGGCGAGGATCGCTTCCGCGTCTGGCCGGAGGAGGGGCGTTGGTGGTGCCGAGCGTGCCACCGCAAGGGCGACCCGGCGGGTTACATCATGCAGCGCGACGGCGTGAGCTACCCCGAAGCATGCCAGCAGCTGGGACTGGATACCGGCAACCAGAACGGACATGTAGCGCGTATCAATACTCGGCGGTTAGGCTGTGAAAGTGTGAAACCACGCTCAAGCGGCTGTGAAACCGATGTGAAACGGCGTGAAACCGATGTGAAATCGGGGCTCTCGCTTGCCAATCTGGCGCTCGCGAAGAAGCTACCCGAGCCCTTCCTCGCGTCGCTGGGGCTTCGAGACGTGCGGCTCGGGACCGGCCCGGCGGTGGCGATCCCATACGTGGATGCCGACGGCGGCGAGGTTGCGCTTCGCTATCGATTAGCGCTGACGGGTGACAGCCGCTTCAGGTGGAAAAAGGGGGCGGCCGTTCAGCCGTACGGCCTCGCGCGACTGGCTGACGCCCGGAAAGCGGGCTGGGTGTTGCTCGTGGAAGGCGAGTCAGATTGCTGGACCGCCTGGCACACCGGGGTACCGGCCGTCGGCTTGCCGGGGAAAACGATCTGGCGGCGCGAATGGGCGGCGTACCTGGCTGGCTTGGACGTATACATGTGGCAAGAACCTGATGCCGAAGACTTCCCCATCCGCCTGGGGAAGGACCTTCTGAGCGCTCGCGTGATTGTCGCTCCCGGCGGCGCGAAAGACATCTCACAAGTCCATGTAGCCGGCGGCGACGTGGCGGCCCTGGTCGCTGAGCTGAAAACCACCGCGCGGCCGGTCGGGGACATCATCGCGGAACGTTCATCCGCCGAGTTGGTGGCCCTGGCCATCGAGGCTGCTCCCTTGCTGAGTGCCCCGGACCCTTTGAGCGTCATCAAGACCGCTATCCGCGAGCTGGGGTACGGCGGCGACATGACACCGGCGCTGGTGACCTACCTCGCCGTGACAACCCGGCTGCTCACCATGCGGCCCGGAACTATGCCAGCGCATCTGCTGCTGGTCGGCCCGCCGTCCGCCGGTAAGAGCTACACGGTTCAAGTAGTGCTCCGGCTGCTACCCGGAGAAGGTTTCCACGTCATCGACGCCGGAAGCCCACGGCTCTTGATCTATGACGATGCTGATATTCAGCACAAAGCCGTGATCTTCAGCGAAGCAGACAGTCTGCCCGCCAGCGAGGATAATCCGGCCGCGTCTGCGGTGCGGAACCTACTGCAAGACCACCATCTACATTACGGCGTGACCGTCCGCGACGCCAATACCGGGGAGTACACGATCAAAGAAATCGACAAACCGGGGCCTTCGGTTTTGCTCACGACTGCCGTTCGTGAGCTCAGCGGTCAACTCGGAAGCAGAGTCTTCACTCTTGCCGTCCCTGAAGACGGTGCTCGCATTCAAGATGCACTCGCCGTTCAGGCCGAGATCGAAGTCAACGGCGCTATCGAAGTCGCGCCCGCGACGGTCGCGTTTCAAGCATATCTCCAGCGACTCGCGCCGATTGATGTGGTTGTGCCGTTCGCACGCGAGATCGCCGCAGCAGTGGGCAAGGTCGGGGCCACGCGCGTACTTCGCGACTATGCGCGGCTGCTGTCTCTGGTCAAGGCCGTCGCCATCCTTCGCCATCGACACCGGGGCCGCAACGCAGACGGCCGGCTCGTGGCCGACTTGGCGGACTATGCGACCGTCTTCGAGCTCGTCGGGCCGATGTACGAAGCCACCTTGACCGGTGCAACGGAGCAAATCCGCGAGGTCGTGGCGGCCGTGGCTGGGCTTCGACAGGACGGCCGTCCCAAGGTGAGCTACTCGGCTGTCGCGGCCGTGATCGGGCTACACCCCGAGCAAGTCAAGCGTCTCGCGCGCCAAGCAATCCGTCGGGGATGGCTCACGAACGAAGAGAGCCGCAAGAGCCAGCCGGCGGACCTGAACATCGGTGATCCCTTGCCGAGTCGAGTGGGACTGCCGACCCTCGGCGAATTGGCGGCGGCGTTTGAGCAGAGCCAGCCGACCGCCTCGACAGGCGTAGCGACACCCGCCCTGCAGGAGGTGACGCTGTGAACACAATCACTGCCTTGCTCGAAGAACTTTCCGCCAGGGGTATCACTCTGGTTGCCGACCCGCCGGCGCTTCATATGAAGGGGCCAACGGCGGCGCTCACGCCCGATCTTATCCAGAATGTCCGGGAGCACAAGCCGGAGATCATCGCCGAGCTGACCGCTCAGCAGGTCCAGACGGACTCGGCCCTATCGCCGGAAGTGGCCTGGCGGGTCGCGGCTATGCGGTCGCAGGTGCCGCCGGCCGGGCCTATCCCATTCCTGTTGGCAAGGCGCGACGCCCAGGACGCTCCGGGGCTGTGCCTATCCTGCGGAGATCCCCTGGGGGATGGGCGGCGCTGGCGCTGTCGATCCTGCGAGGAAGCGGCTGAGCTGGCCTTGAACCAGGTGCGAGAGGGGGTACCGGCCCATGAGTAGCTGGCGCTGGCGGCGATGTCCGCACTGTCAGAGGGTGAGCAGGGCGGGTGACTTCGTGGCCGTGGCCTTCGGGGCTTCCTGGCGAGAGGGCCGCATGCTGCGGCGCTGCCCTGAATGCGGGGCCATGGGGAAAACGAACGAGTTTCCCGTCATCCGGGAGAAACATCCGGCGGGGGTGGCACCCCATGACTGACAAGCCCTGGAAGCGCACCGAGCGGGCCGTTGCCGGGATCCTTGGCGGTCGCAGGGTGCCCATCACAGGGCGCCAACGCGGCGATGTCCCCGATATTGCGCACTCAGTGTTTTCCAAGGAGAGTAAGCAATGCCAGGCTTAGAGTATCTGAAAAGTTACCTAGTGAGTTTGGGGTACGAAGTTGATAAGGCCTCGCAGGCGAACGCGGAGCGCAGTCTGAGCGAGCTGGAGAAGAGCGTTGCTAGCTTCTCCGATCATACCCTCCGCAACTTCGCCTTGGCGGGCGTGGGTGTTGGGGGCTTCGTCGCGGCTACGAGCAAGGCGCTGGAGAGCCTCACGCTGGGGGTGGCGCAGGCGGATCTTCAGAACCAACTCATGGCGCGAAGCCTGTGGATGTCCACTGATGCCGCCCGCGCCTACCAGGCGAGCCTGTCCGCCCTCGGCACCAACCTCCAGTCGATCTACCTGTCACCAGAACTGATGAGCAAGTTCGTCTCTCTGCGCAACCAGGCGGGCGAGATGGCGCTACCGTCTGACTTTGAAGCCACGGAACAAGGGGTGCGGAATGTCACCTTTGAGTTGCAGCGGCTCAGGCTGGAGGCGCAGTACGCCGTTCCGTGGATCGGCTACAACCTCGCGAAGGACTTGGCGGTGCCGATGGGGGATCTGACGGATTGGCTCGGGAAGCTGAACGACACGATTACCCGCGACATGCCGCAGTGGACCAAGAACACGGCCGACTTTCTCGCTCAGTTCGCGAGCCTGGGCCAGGACGCCGTGTGGGTTGGCCAGGACATGATCGACACGTGGGACCATCTTGACCAGTCAACGCAGAACTGGCTCAAAACGATAGGCGGGGCGGGCGCGGCGTTGCTTGCGTTCTCCAACCCGATCACGGGGACGCTGGCGGCCATGAGCGCCTTACTCC
>JAJYKO010000248.1 GCA_021788565.1 Chloroflexota bacterium | reverse complement strand
CTCGGTGGTTGCCTACTCCTCCTATGAGAACCGAGTGGTTGCGGTTGGAGAAGAGGCCAGGCAGATGCTGGGCCGCACACCTGGCAGCATTGCGGTCGCCCGACCGATGCGAGACGGTGTCATCGCTGACTACATGATTACGGAGGCGATGCTGCGCTACTTCATAACCAAGGTATGTGGCCGGCTCAGGATGTTCCGTCCGGAAGTCATGGTCTGTATACCCGCGGGCATAACCAATGTGGAGAGCCGAGCGGTCCAGGACGCGACCATTCAGGCAGGGGCAAAAACGGCCCACCTGATCCCGGAACCTCTTGCCGCCGCCATCGGGGCGGGAGTTCCCATAGGCGGTCCCAGCGGCAATATGGTCGTCGGGATTGGCGGCGGCACCTGTGAAGCCGCGGTCATATCTCTCAACGACATCGTGGTCAGTAGCTCCATCCGGGTCGCCGGCAACAAGATCGACGAGATGATCGCCAGCTACGTGAAAAAGAAGTATAACCTGCTGATCGGAGAGCGAACGGCGGAGGAGATCAAAATCCAGATCGGCAGTGCGCTTCCTCTGGCTGAGCCGATGTCGATGGAGATCAGGGGGCGTGATCAGGTTGAGGGGCTCCCCAAAACGCTGACTATCGACTCCAACGAGGTCACCGAGGCTATCCGTGACGCCCTTCAGGCGATCGTGGTCAACGTGCGAACCGTGTTGGAGCAGACGCCGCCGGAGCTGGCATCCGACGTCATCGACAAGGGGATAGTCATGACGGGCGGAGGAGCGATGCTGCGACACCTGGACAAGCTGATCACGCGAGAGACGGGTATTCCAGCCCACGTGGCAGACGACCCGCTCTCTTGCGTTGCCGTTGGCGCAGGGAAGGCCCTGGAGCATTTCCACATCTTCAGGCGTAGCCTGGCTGCCGTGTGACCGGAGGTGAACCTCGAGCAGGAGCGATGAGTGGGGGCGGGTTATCAACCCGCCCTCAATCGATGTTGGGACGAAGCTGACCGCTGAAAGCTGATAGCTGGAGGAAAGATGAAAGCGCTGCGAAAGACCCGCCCAGAGAGGGGAGCTGAGCTCCTGGAGATACCGGTTCCCGCCATAGGCCCGGATGACGTACTGGTGAAAGTGAAGGCAGCCGCCATCTGCGGCACCGACATCCACATTTACGGCTGGAACGACTGGGCAGCCCAGCGGATCAAGCCACCCATGACCTTCGGCCACGAGATATGCGCCGAGATCGTTGAGACCGGCGAGCGAGTGAGCCACCTTAAGCCCGGCGATCTCATCGCCGCTGAGACCCATATCCCCTGCGGCCACTGTTATCAGTGTCAGACGGGCAACCAGCATGCCTGTGAAAACATGAAGATCCTGGGCGTCCACGTGGAAGGCTGCTTCTCCGAGTTCGCCGCAATACCGGCCGTGTGCGCCTGGAAGTTGCCTGCCGGAATGGACCCTGAGCTGGGTGCGCTGCTCGAGCCAATGGGAGTGGGTGTCCACGGGTTGTTGGTGGATCCGCTGCAGGTTGGTAGCGTAGCCATCGTGGGTTGTGGCCCAATCGGCATCATGGCCGCGCAGGTGGCTGCCGCGCAGGGAGCTCACCCACTCTTTGTCCTGGACGTAAACGCGGAACGACTGGCCATGGCTGAGCGGATAGTGCCGAACGCCATCGGCGTGAACCCCGCTAAGGTGAACGCCGCGGCGACCGTGAAAGAGCTGAACAACGGGAGAGGCGTAGACCTGGCGGTCGAGCTAAGCGGAAGCTCCCCCGGGACTCGCCTCGCCTTCGACATGATCCGAATGGGCGGTCAAATCAATCTCGTGGGGCTGAACGGCAACCCGTTCACCATGAACACGACGGACGATGTGGTATACAAAGAGGCCACTATAAGGGGCACAACCGGTCGCATCATGTGGAAGACCTGGCACCAGATGGACCGGCTGCTCGCTACCAAGAAGTTCGATCCGAAGCAGGTAATCACCCACCGCTTCGCCCTGAGTAACTACGTGGATGCGTTCGAGCTGGCCCTCTCCGGCAAGGCCGGCAAGATTCTGCTGTTCCCGTAGGCATCAACGAGTGCGAAAGGGGCGAGGGGGGGAGTGAGTGACATTCGGCTGGGCATCGTCGCCGACGACCTGACCGGCGCAGTGGATACCGGCGTGCAGTTCGCCAGGTGGGGCCTCCATACCCTCGTGATGCTGGAGAACAACCAGGTCTCGGAGGCAGAGGTGGTAGTGGTAACCACCGACAGCAGGGACGAGCCAGCCGAAGAAGCTTATCGCCGGGCTAGAGATGCCGCCCGACTGCTCGCCGGTCGCCTACCGTACAAGAAGATCGACTCCACCCTCAGGGGCAACCTGGGGCCCGAACTCGACGGCCTGTTGGATGGTCTGGAGATGAGTCGGGCCCTGGTAGCCCCCGCCTTCCCTGCTACCGGCCGTACGACAAAAGACGGCATCCACATGGTTCAGGGAGTGGCCCTGGCAGAGAGCTCCTTTGCCCGTGACCCTCTCTGGCCGGCAACTGAATCGCACATACCGACGCTCCTGTCCAGGCAGACCAGGCGAACTGTGGGGCACCTCCCGCTACAGGTAGTGGAGGATGGACCGGAGTCGGTGGCGGCGGCTCTTAACGGGGTTGCTGAGGACATCGTGGTCGCCGATGCTACCGAAGCTCGTCACCTGCGTACACTGGCGGTTGCTCTGGGCCTGACCGACGAGCGCTGGCTGCCATGTGGCTGCGCGGGTCTCGCGGAGGAGTGGCCGGCCGCCCTGGGTATTGAGCCACAGAGGGACAAACCTTTCCTCTGGTCGGCGGACTCGCGGCCGGTACTCGTGGCGGCTGGAAGTCGCAATCGCTCAACCGCCCAACAGCTTCGGCAAGCTGCTGAGGCGGGAATACTGGAGATAGTGGAGCTCTCGCCTGGGAGCAACTCTGGCGAGGTTGTGGCCAAGACCAGAGCGCTGCTGGAAGCGGGGAGCAGCGTCGCCATAACCTCCACCTTCTCGGACTATCGGGAGGGTAGAGGCAGGGAGGCTGCTGAGGAATTGGCCCGCGCAGCTACTTCGGTCCTGAGGGAGCAGCCCGTGTCGGGCGTATTCATGACCGGCGGGGACATAGCCAGGGCCGTGTGCCGGCAGTTGGGCGCAACCGCGCTCCACGCCCTGGGAGAGGTTCAGCCTGGAGTCGCCATGGCCGAGCTGAACGGCGGAATCAGGCATGGGATGCGCGTAGTTACGAAAGCAGGCGGTTTCGGCGATGAACGTGCCATCCTGCAAAGCATAGCTTGTCTGCGAGGGATAGAGATATGAGAAACGAGAAGCCGATCCTGGGAGTCACCATGGGGGATCCCAGTGGTTCTGGAACCGAGATATTGATCAAGGCGCTGACAACGCCGGACGTACGCGCCATCTGCTACCCTATAGTGGTCGGTGACGTGGCCACGGTGCGTCAGGCCGCGAAGATCGTGGGCAGCGACGTTCCAGTCCGCTCGATCGAGCGCGTCTCCGATGCCAGCCACGACGATGGCATTATCGAGGTGCTGGACCTCCACAACGTGGACCTCGCGGCACTCCAGTACGGCAAGGTGCAGGCGATGTCCGGCGAAGCCGCGTACCAGTACATCGTCAAAGCCGTGGAGTTGGCCAAGGCCGGCGAGACAGCCGCGGTGGTAACTTCCGGCATCAACAAAGAATCGTTGAACCTCGCGGGCCACCATTTCGCTGGGCACACCGAGATCCTCGCCTACCTCTGCGACGTGAAGAGCGTATGCATGATGCTGGTTTCAGGCAGCTTCAGGGTCAGCCACGTCAGCACACACGTCTCTCTCAAGCAGGCGATTGAGCGGACGAAGAAACCACGCATCATGGACGTGATCAGGCTGACCGACGACGCCGTCCGCAGGCTCGGAGTGGCGGCACCACGCATCGCGGTGGCGGGTCTGAACCCTCACTCCGGCGAAGGAGGTCTCTTTGGAGACGAGGAGATCCTGGAGATCACGCCGGCCATCGAGGCGGCCCAGGAAGAGGGCCACAACGTCTCGGGTCCGGTGCCGCCGGACACCGTGTTCTTCCGAATGACCGAGGGACAGTACGACGCGGTGGTAGCCATGTACCACGACCAGGGACACATCCCGACGAAAGTGCTTTCATTCGACACCGGTGTGAACGTGACACTTGGACTGCCGATAATCCGCACCTCAGTGGATCACGGAACCGTCTTCGGCAAGGCGGGCAAGGGCACGGCCAGGCCGGTGAGCATGGTGGCCGCCCTCACCCTCGCCGCCCAGATGGCCAGCCGAAAGTAGGAGTTCGCTCAGAGCGGCACAAACTAGCCTTCACACCGTAGATCTTACTCATGGTGCCCGGGTCAGGGACGGCCCGGGCACTTTCGTTCGCCTAAAGCGAGGGCTGAATCCGCCGCAATTCGTCCTTGACACCAGCTTCTACAGCAACTATAGTCGTGTCCGGCGTGCCCAGCGCGGGCGATCGAAGGCAGGAACCTCGGCCCGTTGGTGTCTTGCCACTAATTTGAGTTCACCATTTTTCTGGCGGAAAGCTTTTTTTCTTTGACGCCAGCTATCGCTGTGTGTATAATGTCAACCGTTGGGTGGCAGTGAGGCCATAGCGGCGGAGTGGCCGAAGGGACCCCGGATCATCATCGCGTTCCCTAACCACCCGTCCATGGAGTGGCCTCGGGTTTCGGCCCGAAATCCGGGGCCCTACTGGATATCTACTTCCTTATTTCGGCAAGGCGAGCCGTCGACTCAAAGCGCGGCTCTTTGCGAGTTTGTCTGCTACGCTCCTGTTCCAGTGTCCGATCTGGAGGTGTTCAGCTACATGCTAGAATCTTACGCTCCCGTGGCCATCTTTCTCGCAATTTCGCTGGTGTTCCCCCTCATTGCCATGGGTATGGCAAGGCTGGTTTCCCCAAAGCGAAAGTTACCGTACAAGCGCGAGGTGTACGAGTGCGGGGCGGATATCATGGGGTCCGCGAACATCCAGTTCAAACCCCAGTTCTATCTCTTTGCCCTGATGTTCGTCGTGTTCGACGTCGAGTCAGTGTTCATCATTCCGTGGGCGGTGGTCTACAGGCACCTCGGCATCGTCGCGTTGGTGGAGATGGTGGTCTTCATTGCGTTCCTGCTGGTGGCTCTGGCCTATGCCTGGCGTAAGCGCGCACTCGAATGGAAGTGACCAGGACTGAGGAGTGAGGCTGCCAACCCTCTCAGTCCCCAGTCCTCAGCACTCAGTCCTCAGGTGTGAGGTGGTAAATGACCGATACAATAGAGAAGGTGCCCGAGGAGTTGCAGGGCAATGTCGTCCTCGCGAAGCTCGACGACCTGGTCAACTGGGGACGCAAGAACTCCCTCTGGCCGCTGGGCTTCGGCCTAGCTTGCTGCGCCATCGAGATGATCTCTACTCTGACCGCCAGGTTCGATATGGCCAGGTTCGGTGCAGAGGTGATGCGCCCCTCTCCACGGCAGGCGGATTTGATGATCGTCTCGGGCACTGTAACGACCAAGATGGCACCTATGGTACGGCGTATCTACGATCAGATGCCCGAACCCAAATACGTCATCGCCATGGGGAGCTGCGCATCGGCAGGTGGCCCTTATAAGGGCTCCTACAGTACAGTCCCCGGCATCGACCACTTCGTTCCGGTCGACGTCTACGTGCCGGGCTGCCCGCCGCGACCTGATGCCTTGATCTTCGGCCTGATGACACTGCAGAAGAAGATCGAGAAGGAGAGGAACTTCAGCCGAAGGAAGAAGACGGATGGCAGAGACTAATACCGGACCAGAGCCAACCAAGCCAATCTCTCAAGGGGCAAGCCCGGCGCCCGCAGAGGAGCCCGCGGAGGGCGTGCCTGTTCTTCCCGAGATCCTCGCCCAGGCCCGTGAGCGGTTGGAGGGCGTCTCCGCAGAACTGCAGTTCAAGGTGTCTGACGACATGCTCGAGGTAACGCTCCCGGTCGATCAGCTGCCTGAGCTCGCCACTGTGATAAAGCAGGAGCTCGGATACGGCATGCTGATGAGCGTCACCGGCGTAGACAGGAAGACAAGCTACGAGCTGGTCTACCACATCTATAAGATCGATTCCCCGTTCCCTATCGTCCTCAAGTGCACCCTGCCCCACGACGAGAGCCCCGAAGCGCCTTCGCTGGTGCCGCTATGGCCCGGAGCCGACTTCCAGGAAAGAGAGATCTATGACCTTCTGGGAATCGTGTTCAACGGGCATCCGGACCTTCGGCGCATCCTGCTGGCTGACGACTTCCCGGGGCACCCGTTGCGCAAAGACTGGCAGCCGGACCCCGAGTACGTGCTGGTGCCTCACCTGAGGGTGCCGGGCTACCCGGGAGCCCAGGGTGGCAAGGCCAGCACAGGGAGGTTCCTGAATGAGTAACTCCCTCACCCCAACCCTCTCCCAGAGGGAGAGGGAGCTTGGGAGGTTCCTAGACAATGGCTGAGATCACCCTGCAGAGGGAGCAGACGATATCCACCTTCCCCATGGATACGGACGACCAGACCCTGGTGGTCAACTTCGGCCCGCAGCACCCAAGCACACATGGCGTCTTTCGGCTGGTGCTGAAGCTCGACGGGGAGACGGTGATGGATGCGGTCCCGGTGATGGGCTATCTCCACCGTTCTGTGGAGAAACTCTCCGAGTCCCGCACTTACTTGCAGAACGTACCGTTCACCGACAGGCTGGACTACCTGGCGGCCATGTGCAACAACATGGCATACGCGGTAGCGGTGGAAAAGCTGGCCAATATCGAGGTTCCGGAGCGAGCCGATTACATCAGGGTCATTATGTTCGAACTGAACCGGATCGCCAGTCACCTGATGGCCGTCGGCTCCTTCGCCAACGACGTAGGGTTCTACTACACCCCTTTCATCTACTGCTTTCGCGATCGGGAAGACATCCTCGACCTGTTCGAGATGGTCGCCGGGCAGAGGCTGACCTACAGCTACATTCGGTTCGGAGGCGTAGCCAGAGACCTTCCCGACGGGTTCATCCCTGCACTCCGAAAGTTCCTGGAGAAGATGCCCCGAAACATCGACGAATACGAGCGGGTACTGGACACCAACGAAATCTTCCTGGCCAGGACCAAGAACGTCGGCATCCTGCCGCCGCAGATGGCGATCGACTACAGCGTGACTGGTCCCCTGCTGCGCGCCAGCGGCGTACCGTACGATCTCCGGAAGGTGGCGCCTTACTCCGTGTACGACCGGTTCGACTTCGACGTCCCCCTGGGGCAGGTGGGAGACATCTACGATCGGTACATGGTGCGCATCAGGGAGATGCGCGAGAGCCTCAAGATCATCCAACAGGCACTGGATCAGCTTCCAGGTGGCGACGTCCGGGCGAAGCTGCCGAAGGTGTTCAAGCCGGCAAAGGGCGATGCTTACGGTCAGGTCGAG
>JAJYKO010000247.1:2161-7428 GCA_021788565.1 Chloroflexota bacterium | reverse complement strand
TCGGCGTAGAACTGGTAGTAGAGCCCCCGACCGGCAAGCAACTCCTCGTGGGTACCCAGCTCCGCGACACGCCCGCCAGCAAGCAGCGCAATCCGATCGGCCCTGCGCGCCGTGGAGAGCCGATGAGTGACAAGGAGGGTCGTGCATGCCGGCTTCCTGGCGCGCAATGATGCCAGCACCGCCGACTCCGTGAGCGGGTCGAGGGCTGAGGTGGCCTCGTCCAGCAGCAGGATGGCCGCGTCCGCGAGGAACGCCCGCGCTATCGCCAGCCGCTGCCGCTGGCCCCCGGAAAGGCGCGCCCCTCGCGGGCCTACAGGCGTCTCGTAGCGCTGAGGCATCTCGCGTATGAACTCATCGGCCCCCGCTGCGACCGCCGCGGCCTCGATCTCGGCGTCGGTGGCCTCCAGGCGACCGTACCGGATGTTCTCGCGCACGCTGGTCTGGAACAGCATCGGCTCCTGGAGCACTGCGGCGATGCGGCGGCGGATGGAGGGGGGATCGAAGTCACGGAAATCGTGGCCGTCGATGCTGATCGCCCCCGCGTCGGGATCGTAATAAGCCAGCAAGAGGCTGACGACCGTCGTCTTCCCCGCGCCGCTGGCGCCGACGAGCGCGACGGTCTCGCCCTGCCGAATGGTGAGGTTGAAGTCGCGCAGCACCAGCCGGCCCGCCGAATACCCGAAGCGAACGTCTCGGAACTCTACCAGCCCTCGAACAGGCGGGAGGAAAGAGGGAGCACGCCGCTCTCGTGCAGAGGGCTCAACGTCCAGCACCTCGGCCACCCGCTGAGCTCCGGCCAGCGCCCGCTGCACGGTCCCGCCAAGCAGGCTGAGTCCCTGGATCGGCGTGTACAGGGAGCCCAGGTAGCCGAGAAACACCACCAGCCCTCCGAGGGTGAGCTGTCCGGACAGGACTGCCTGGGCGCCGAGCCAGACGACCAGGACCGTGCCGATGGTGGCCAGCAGCTCTATTAGTGGAGTGAAGACTGTCCGAGCCCGGACCGCGCGCAATCGATTCTCCAGGCTCTCGGTAGATGCCTGCCGAAACCGCTCCTGCTCGTAAGGCTCCCGGGCGAAAGCCTTCACCACAGCGATCGCCGACAGCCCCTCCTCCGCCATTGAGGTGAGCACGCCCCCTTTCTCTCGAATAGCCTGCTGGATCGATCGGGTGCGCCGGGCATAGCTCACGGTCGCCAGGGCAAGCAGGGGGATCACAGCCAGCGCCACGAGGGCGAGTGACGAATCGAGGTACCAGAGCATGGCCAGGAAAAAGAGGATGGTCAGGACGTGGGCCAGGGAATCGGTGACCCCGGAAACCAGTAGCTCCTCGATCGCTCCGATATCACCGGTCAGGCGGCTGAGTAGATCGCCCAATCGGTGTCCGTGGTAGAAGCGCAGCGAGAGGCCCTGGAGGTGGCCGTACAGGGCACCGCGCAGATCTCGCACGACGTTGGCGCCCACCCAGCCGCCCAGGTAGTCATCGCCGAAGGCTACGAGTCCCTTGGCGAGGGCGATGCTGAGATAGGCCGCGCACACCAGAAGAAGCAGCGACGGCTGGTGGCCGCGTATCACGTCGTCGATCACGACCTTAAGCAGCCAGACCTTCGCGGCGTTCAGGGCCGGGCGGGCGAGGGTGGCGGCGAGCGTCATTACAAGACGGCCCCGGTAGGGAAGGAGTAACGGGATAAAGCGCCGGTACAGGGCCGCCATAGTGATGGTGCGGCTCTTTGTCTCCTGAGTCGCTACAGTCATCGCAGCTAACCTTCTCAAAACCCAGTCAGTGCCGCAACGTTCGCAGAGCAAGAACGCCGGCCGCGCTTGTGGCACTGGGTGACTAGATCATCTTGGGACAGGAGGATTAAGCCCCGATTAAACCAACAGACGAGTTTGCTAATGCGGGAAATGGGGGCTGGGGTAGCCACGATGTGGAACATCCTGGAAGCGTGGACGGCGGGGATTCTCTCTAACGTCGACGTCAGTGGCCGGGGGGAGATGATTCGCCGCGGCTCCCACCCAAACGAATCGCGGGCCGGCAGGGCCGCCGCCCCTACACCGGTGGATAGGTAGGGCGCAACTCGGCAGAACTACAGCCGGGTGCCGCTGGCCACGAAGATGCTGATGTCGGACATGTCGCCGCTCCCCGAGGTGCCGCAGCAACTGCAACCGGAGCCCTCGACCCTCACGTCTACCAGCCCCGCTGCCCGATACCAATCCTCCACCTGAGCTCGATCGAAGCCCAGCCAGACGTCGGCCATCTCGGCTCGCATCCACTCATGGTTATGGCTCTCCATGTCGGTGATCACGAGCCTTCCACCCGGCTTCAGTACCCTCGCCATCTCGGCTATGGCCGCCGCCGGATCTGGAGCATGGTGTAAGTACATGTTAGCAAAGGTCGCGTCCAGGGTGCCACCGGGCAGCGGCAGGGACTGGCCATCGGAGATGGCCAACTCCACGTTCCCGACGCTGCCAAGGTTCCTCCGGGCTACCTCCAGCATCTCCGGCGAGCTGTCAAAGCCATACGCCGTCACCACGATGGGAGAAAGACCGGCCAGCATGAAGCCGGTGCCGGTGCCCACGTCCGCCACCACCGACCCTGGCTTCAGCTCGGCCATCGAAATCGCGGATTCCCGGACGGCCTCGGTGAAGTAGGACTCGCGCATCTCGTCCCACTCGGTGGCGACCTTCTTGAAGTAGCTCTCGACCCCTTCTCCGCAGCATCCAGCGGAATCGGGCTTTAGACTTACAAGGGTGCCTTCAGCTCGAAGAGCCAAGGTTCGCGACGACTCCTCCTTGAGAGGTTGGCTGCCATTGGTGGCTCTGATGAAGGCCGAGATAAGCCTGGTACCGTCGGGAAGCGAGAGGTCCCGGGGAATGCAGCAGCGCATTTCCTCGGACACGTCCCCCAGGTCGTACACCTTCAGCACCTGGACGTCGACGTTCGTGAACCCGACGGCGGCAAGTTTGGTGCGGTACTCATCCTCGACGAGCGCCCCCGCGACGCAGCCTGCCCAGAGGGACATAGTTCGGCGCACAGCATCCGGCAGGGGACCGCCCTGGACCACCACATCGGCCACGGCGAATCGCCCGCCGGGCTTGAGCACCCTGTGCGCTTCGGCGAGTACCGCGTCCTTGTCGGGGGACAGGTTGATCACGCAGTTGGAGATGATGACGTCTACGCTCTGGTCGGGAAGGGGGATCGACTCAATCTGGCCCTTCAGAAACTCCACGTTGGTCACGCCCGACTCGCTGGCGTTGCGCCTTGCCAGATCCAGCATCTCGTCGGTCATATCCAGGCCGTAAGCCCTCCCTTCCGGGCCGACTCGCCTCGCGGAGAGCAGCACGTCGATGCCTCCTCCCGAACCCAGATCAAGCACCACCTCCCCAGGCTTTAGCTCGGCCAAAAGGGTCGGGTTTCCGCATCCCAGGGAAGCCATCGCGGCAGCCTCAGGCAAATCCTCGAGCTGCTTCGCCTCGTAGAGCTGAGAGTGAGGAAAGCTGCGATGTGGGCCCGAGCAACAGCTGCCGACCCGCTTCTGAAACAGTACCTGCTTCGCTGCACCGGCATATCTTTCCCTCACAGCGTCTTGAATCTTGTCTACGGTGGACTCGCTCGACATTCCCAATCCTCCCTCGCCGGCTTCCTCTGTGCCGCCCTCGCGTTCGTCCTGCACAAGCCTGCTGGCGGCCTGTCAAGCAGATTCTGCCCTCCTGGAATCGACGCCTTCGCGGGCGGTCCAAGACGACCGACTGAAGTCTGCCATGAAAATGGCCGGATTTTCATCCGCTATGGTGACCCAAAGGGTCATGAAAACTCGATTCCAGGGCTGGCAGATTGGCCGCGACCGCGCACGATTGTGTATCGACGTGCATCTATGTATTGCCGGCTAGAAAACAGGCTATGGCAGCCAGTCTCGCAACACCCGCAGCTTTTCCGGATTCAGGGTGTAGAACACCCAGAGACCCCGCTTGTCGGCACTAACGATGCCCGCCTCTCGCAGCACCTTGAGGTGATGGGAGACAGTGGGTTGGGCCAGATCGCAGCAGGCTACGAAATCACAGACACATACCTCGCCCTGCTCCTGGAGTTGCCGGATGACGGCAAGGCGGGTCTCATCTCCCAGCGCCCTGAAAAGCTTAGCCTCCTCTTCGAGGCCCGGATATCGCCTCTCCACGGAAGATCCATCTGGAGAGCAACAGTCCGCCTTCTTGTGGGTTATCCTCACGGTCTTCATGGCCGCAATGATATCACTATATTCAATCCTGTCAATGTATTGCGGGGACCAACTGACGGGAGCACAGCATTTGCTCTGAATTATCTACCAAGGATAGAGTGAACGCTCTATTGTCAGGGCGTCTACATCATGGTAAAAGCCATTGTGCGGTCCTCGCGCGCTTCGCCGTTTGATGGCTGAACCCGAAGAGTGCAAGCCGATACGGAGTTGTATCACGAAAGGGAGGGACAGGAACCATGGAGGAGGAGAAGACGCAGCGCGCACAGGCAGTCTCAAGGAGGGGCTTCCTAACCAGCGCGGGCAAGATCGCGGTAGCGGCGACGGCTGGGGCGGCGGGTCTCAGCATGATCGCGGCGAAGGGCACTGAGGCGGCCGACGCCCCAGCGTGGCCGTGGCCCTACAAGAAGCTGGATCCCGACGCGGTGTACTGGAGGGCAAACAGCCTTTACTACAAGTACGGATGCAGCCAGGCCGCTTTCGAGGCGATCATCACGGAGCTCGGGGCGCCCTACACCTCGGTGCCGACCGGCATGATGCGATTCGGGGAGGGCGGGGTGGTAGGCTGGGGCTCGCACTGTGGGGCACTGATTGGATCTAGCGCGGCCATCGCCCTGGTTCACAAGGATCCGGCTGTCGCGTCTAAGCTGATCACGCAGATGACGGGATGGTACAGCGAGTTCATCGGCTCAGGCTCGGTTCTCTGCCACGTGTCGGTCACCGAGTGGAGCAAGGCCAACAACGTGACCGTCGAGTCCCAGGCGAGGAAGGACCGATGCGCCAGGGTCGCCGGCGAAACCGCGAAGAAGGCCGTGCTGCTGTTGAACGAGCAGGCAGACAACGCCCTGCAGGTGACCTTCGGTCCACGGGCAGCAGTGGTTGGGTGCCAGAGCTGCCATGGCGCTAACGGCATGCAGAACGTCCGGGCCGGCGTGCTCCAGGACTGCACGTCCTGCCACACCGACCAGCCCCACACCCAGAAGAGCACGTCCTAGCGATCCGGTCATCCGGCGCACTCTGGCCGTGGGGGGCGGGTTTT
>JAJYKO010000247.1:0-2151 GCA_021788565.1 Chloroflexota bacterium | reverse complement strand
GCCCGCCCCCACTTGGTTAGCACGCAGAATCAGATCACCCCGGCCTCCACAGGCAGGAGAGCCGGGGTGATCTGATTGAGAGGAGGACCTGATTAAGCCGCCAAAAAGAAGAGTGCGTCGGCGACGTTGTCCAGCTTCATCTCGTGCCGAACCCGATCGATTCCGAGGGGAAGCCACTCTTCCTCAACGCCCTCAAGTCGCACCACGCCACCGTGCTTGGAGAGGTGACGGTAGATGAAGCGGAGCTCGGAGCGTAGGATCCGTGGATTGGCGACCTGGAAGCGATCGACTTCGTGCCCGTCTTCAATCACCTGAACCCGAACCGAACGTGCATGGCGACGAAGCCGCTGCATAGGGGACATGTAACCGACGTAACCGTGGGACTCAACGATCTGACCATGGCGCACCATTGCTGCCACCTCCGAAACCAACGAACGTGAGCCTAATATCGGTGCGCAGCTCACGTTCTACGTGGATGCGCTCGGCTCACCCTGACGCGTGCTATGATATGCGCTATCTGGCGGAGAACAAAGGGGAAGTCGAAGCTGTTCGGCCTTTTGTACTTTAGGGATCAAAGCATTTGAGGGAGACGACTTTGGATTCCGAAAGGCTTCTCGACGATGTGGGCAGGCGAATCCTGCGCGAGCTCCAGGAAAACCCGCGGATCGGCTACACAGAGCTGGGGCGGAGGGTAAGCCTGACAGCCCCGGCGGTAGCAGAGCGCGTGCACCGCCTGGAGGAGGCCGGCGTTATCGCCGGCTATCGTGTAGAGCTCAACACCGAGAAGATCGGCCTCCCAATTACCGCTTTCATCCGTCTGGCCACGAACGACGTCAAGTCCGGCCGGGTGGACGCCATGGCTCGGACCATGCCGGAGGTTCTCGAATGCTACCGAGTCACGGGTGACGATTCGTACATCCTGAAGGTGGCTGTAGCGTCGGTGCAGCACCTGGAGGCGCTGATCAGCAGATTGCTGCTGCTAGGGCAGCCAACTACCTCCATCGTGCTTTCGACGGCGGTTACGCACCGCATCCTCGAGCCGGCCGGCCACACTCGCCCCACGGCCGACGTTCCCGCCCAGGAAGAGCCACGCCCGAGCCGCTGAGAGCTGTAGGGGCGGGTTTCGAACCCGCCCCTACAACAATGATCACCTGAACCGAGAGGCCACGGGCCGACTAGACCGCCGTGCACCACTCGATGTACTTCTTGTTCCGCCCAGTTATCACGTCGAAGTAAAGATCCAGGAGCTTCCTGGTTACTGGACCGATGGAACCGGTGCCGACCTTCCTATGATCGACCTCCAGCACCGGGGTTATGTGGGCCGCGGTGCCGGTCATGAACACCTCCTGGCAGGTGTACAGCTCGCTCTTGGCGATCTGGCGCTCGACCGTTGGAATGCCCAGCTCCTCCCTCGCCAACTGAATCACCGAGGTGCGGGTAATCCCGATCAAGATGCTCTCGGACGGGGCGGGCGTAACCAGAGCGCCGTCCTGGACCATGAAGATGTTCTCGCCTGAGCCCTCGGAAACATGCCCCGAGTTGGTCAGCATGATCGCCTCATCATAGCCGTTCTCGTGCGCCTCGGTCTTGGCCAGCGCACTGTTGATGTAGATACCGGTCACCTTCGCCCTGGCCGGAATCGCGCTGTCATCCACCCGGCGCCAAGCGACGGTCCCGGCGCGGATCCCATTGTTGGAGTCCAGGTAGTTGCCGAAGGGGACCGTGAAGATCGTGAAGGCGTCGGCCACGTTGTGCAGCCTCACGCCAACTACCGCCTCGCCCTTGTAGGCGATGGGGCGGACGTAGATGTCCTCCCTGTAGCCGTTGCGTCGGGCCAGCTCGAGGGTGATGTCGCAAAGCTCGTCCACGCTCTTGGAAAGCTGGATCTTCAAGATCTTGCAGCTCCGCTCCAGACGCTCGTAGTGCTCCCTGAGGCGGAAGATGTATAGCCGCTCCTCCTTCGCGTTCCAGTTTCCTCGGATGCCCTCGAAGCAGCCGGTACCGTAGTTGAAGGCGTGGGTCATGATGCTGACCTTGGCCTGGCTGATGGGAACAAAATCGCCGTTGAAGTAGGCATAAGGTTCTGGCGCCATCGCATCCTCCACTCTAATGAGAGCCTCGCGGCCTGGAGCGTGCCTTCGAAGACCTCGC
>JAJYKO010000246.1 GCA_021788565.1 Chloroflexota bacterium | reverse complement strand
CGCTGATGGGGAGCAGAATCAAGTGGCCGCACCCTTCACGCCTGCGCGTCCTCGTGGGAGGGCTGGGTGCTCCTCAACGAGGACGCGCATCCGCAGGGTGCGGCCACTGGAAGGGTGCGGCTACTGCACTGGAGGGTGGGCCGGATCAGACTTCAGCTGCTGAGGGGTGTGGCACTGCACGCAGTCCATCTTCCCGCGTGCGTTCTCGATTGTGCCGCCCTTGAGATGGCAGGTGCCGCACGTCTTGACGGATGCTGCCAGAGTGGCCGCGGGGATCGTCCCGCCCGCTAGTTTGGTATTCAGCAGCTCAACGGCATGTGATGCCACGCTCGCCGCGACCCTCGCGCACCGCTCCGCGCGCTCCGGGGACTCCGACTTCGCTCCCGATGCCTTGCACCACTCCGTGACTGAGACGTGGCACAGGGGGGAATCGGAGACGCTGGTGGCCGAGATCTTCACTTTCGGATTGGCCGGGGTGAAGGTCGGCAGGGCCGTGGTGCTATACCAGCTCATCAACTCGTCTACCAAAGGGGAGTAGTCTTTGGTCACGAGGTTTATCGCGGCGGACGACCCGTTCAGTGCCCCGCACAGGGTTGCCCAGCCAGCTACTCCACCCTCGCCGTACCTGCTCATGTCGGTGGGGATCATGGTGAATGGGTATCCGACCTGCTTCTGCAATGTGCCGACGATCGCGTTGAATGCTCCATACATGCAGGCCCCTTTATAGAAGCCATCATACGCAGCCTGCGCCACCTCTTGCGGGTCCAGTTTCGTGTAAGGCCACGGCCACGCCGGGATCGTGGGAGCCGAGCTCGCTGCCACGGGCATCGCCGTTGGGGCAGCAGGGGCTGCCGCCGCGGGGGCTGTGGTGGCGGCTGCTGTTGGGGCTGCCGCGGCTGCTGCCTTAGGCGCTTGTTGAGCTGCTTGCCCGCACGCTACGGCGCTGAGCCCCGCCGCACCCACCGCGGCGCCCACGAAGAGCTTCCCTGCTCCTACCAGGAAGTGCCTTCTTGACAACTCCTCGGTTTCCGGCGGCATGCTTTCCTTAGACATAATCCCTCCTCTAAGATCGATAGCCTTGCCTCGTCAAGACGAACCTTGTCTGGGACGAAACCACGACTTTGCTTGACAGGGCTATTTACTTAGGAGAGGCTAGCATGCGGAGCGGATATGAGTATCCGCAATACACACTATCGCGAGGTGGGTAAAACACCCTAAGTTCTTGGTGGACAAAATCACCCCGGATGCAACAACGTGCGCGAGGCACTGGGCCTGGAGCATGAAAAGTGGCGTGCGACCTTGCGAAGTGCCGGTGTCTGGCTCGCACAGAGAAGCGGCCCGGGCTGCTCAGGCCGCTTCTCTGTGCCCGATGGTTACGGCAGGCGCCTGACCGTAGCGGGGGGAGTGCCCCTTCAGACTGGTCGCTCGATGCGCCGGTCAACAGCCCCACCGGCGGCGGTATCGTGAAGCTGGGGTTGGAACTGTTCTACAATCTCCCGAACGGCATCCCATATGACCACATCCAATGGTGTCCCGTCTTTCGCCGAGGCCATCCCTGCCTCCCAGAACCAGTCGGCGTCGAGCGGATCGCCCCTCTTCAAAGAGTCGTAGAGCATACGAGCCACGCTGTTGTGCATCCTAAAGTTATCTCCGTGCCGGCTGGAATGAACCTTCTCTGCTGTGCCCTCAACGCCCCCACATTAGGCAAACTCTGTGCCCATTTGTTGAACGCGGGGCTTAGATCCCGAGGGGTATGGAGAAGTAGTAGCGAAGGGCGCCCATTGCCGCCATGGCCATGATCGAAAGACCGAGGCCCGCAGCGAACAGGGGCATGGCTTCACGTAGATTGGCGGCCTGCCTCTCGCGGCGCGATAACGTGGCTGCCAGGGCCGTCCCGGCGGCTCCGACAGCAGCGAAGACGCCGGCTGTCCCGAGGATCGAAACGGGGTACAGGATCAGGGGATTCTCGGAGTACACTATCACGCTGACCAGAGCAGCGATGATAGCGAATCCTGCCAGCTCACCTATGTCGGACACGCTCTCGATCTTGTCGCGCTTGGCCCATAGGGCGTCGTTCAGGAGCGGAACCTCCAGCAGCGCAAGCGACACCCCTGCCGCGATCCCAGTCACCAGCCGCAGCAGATTGGTAGGCTCGTAGACCTGTACCGCTTCCGGTAGAGCGCTGACCAGCGAGTTGAACCCGTCTCCAACCATGGCGGCCATGGAAAGCAGGAGGATCACCATAACTGAGCGCGGCGGCCACATGCACGCCCCGAGCTTGCCCAGCAGCGCCATTCCTGCTATTCCCACCAGGAAACCGAGGTAGATGCCGGTACATCTCGCGCAAAGCGGTAGCTGTTGTCCGCCTACGAAGAACGAGTGCGTGGAGAGTTGACTGCAAACCGTGAAGCCTACTCCGCGGGCACCTGTTAGGATCGCACCATCGCCCAGCGGCAGAACGAGCAGGAATACGAACAGCCCCGCGACAAGGGCCCATCGGTGTCGAGACACCAACATCCTCCGGTCGGCGAGAGTAGCGAGGGGAAACGAGGCACTGCCTACGGTAGGGTAAGCGGCTTCGGCTGTCAAGCTGGAGTCGGGAGTATATGGGAGGGCGAGGGTCCCGCCCGAGCCGCCACGTCGCGCAGGACCACCACCCCACTGGATCGTCCTCACCCCGTGACGCGGCGCTCGCTCGCCTCACGCCTCTCCAAGAGGGGGAGGGAGTGTGGGAACGGCCGTCCCGAGGGGGAGGCTGGTTGGCCATCACGAGGCGGCTCAGCCGGAGCTTCGCCCTCCCCCGCTCACCCCGTCCCCCACTCTCCCTGTCCACCCGTCACGCGGCGATGGGGGCCGGCTCCGCCACGAAGGTTAGCTCGCCGTCCTTCGCGTCTACCATGACGGTCTCCCCGGGCCGGAACTCCCCCTTCAGCACCATACTCGCCAAAGGATCCAGCACACGCCGCTGGATGGTCCGCTTCAAGGGCCGGGCCCCGTAGACAGGGTCGAACCCCTCGACCGCCAGCAGTTCCTTCGCACTGTCGCTCAGCTTGATACCGATCTTCCTTTCGGCAAGCCGGTTCTTTACCCTCTCCACCTGAATCTCAACGATCTCCCTGAGATGTGACATCTCAAGCGGGTGGAAGATGATTATCTCGTCCACCCGGTTCAAGAACTCCGGCCGGAAGTGCTCGCGGAGTGCCTCTGTCACCTGCTCCCGCACCTGGTCCATCCCCACACCGGCCCTCTCGCCCAGCCGGTAGAGGTCGCTACCCACGTTGGAGGTCATGATAATGACGGTGTTCTTGAAGTCCACGGTTCGACCCTGTCCGTCGGTCAGGCGGCCGTCATCCAAGATCTGAAGCATCACGTTGAACACTTCAGAATGTGCCTTCTCTATCTCGTCGAACAGCACCACGCTGTACGGCCGGCGCTTGACGGCCTCGGTCAGCTGGCCACCCTCCTCGTAGCCGACGTAGCCCGGAGGCGCACCGATCAGCCTGGCGACGGTGTGCCGCTCCTGGTACTCGCTCATGTCGATACGAACCATCGCCTGCTCGTCATCGAACAGGAACTCCGCCAGCGCCCTGGCCAACTCGGTCTTGCCCACACCGGTGGGACCGAGGAATATGAAGCTCCCAAGCGGGCGGTTGGGATCCTGAAGCCCAGCCCTGGCTCGTCGCACCGCGTTGGAAACGGCCCGGATGGCTTCGTCTTGCCCGATCACTCGCAGGTGTAGCCGCTCCTCCATGTTTATCAGCTTCTGGACCTCGCCCTCCATCAAACGGGTCACCGGCACGCCCGTCCATTTGCTGACCACTTCAGCGATGTCTTCTTCGTCCACCTCTTCTTTCAGCATTCGGTGACTGCCCTCCGGCTGAGCGAGCCTGGACTCTTCGTCCCTTAGTTGACGATTCAGCTCGTTGAGCTGTCCGTACTTCAACTCGGCGGCCCTGGCGTAGTCGGAGTTCCTCTCCGCCTTTTCGGCATCCAGCCGGACCCTCTCTATCTCTTCTTTGAGCTTTCGCTGCCGCTGGATATCATCCTTCTCTCGCTGCCACTGGGCCCTCATGGCAGTGTTCTTCTCCTGAAGGTCGGCCAGTTCTTTCTCCAACAACTCCAGCCGTTCTCCGGATGCCCGATCGCTCTCCTTACGCAGTGCCTCACGTTCGATCTGCAGCTGCATGATCCGGCGCGAAATCTCGTCCAGCTCGGCCGGCATGCTGTCGATTTCCATCCTCAGGCGTGATGCCGACTCGTCCACCAGGTCGATGGCCTTGTCAGGCAGAAAGCGGTCGGTGATGTATCTCTCGGAGAGCACCGCGGCCGCGACCAGCGCGGAATCCAGGATGCGAACGCCGTGGTGCACCTCGTACCGTTCCTTCAACCCGCGCAGGATGCTGATCGTGTCCTCGACGGAAGGCTCGCCCACCATGACCGGTTGGAACCGTCTTTCGAGCGCCGCGTCCTTCTCGATGTGCTTGCGGTACTCGTCCAGCGTCGTAGCGCCGATGGCGTGAAGCTCACCCCGTGCCAGCATCGGCTTGAGCATGTTCGAGGCGTCCATCGCCCCTTCGGCAGCACCAGCCCCGATCACCGTGTGCAGCTCGTCGATGAAGAGAATTATCTCTCCCTCGGCCTCCTGCACCTCCTTGAGCACTGCCTTCAACCTCTCCTCGAACTCGCCACGGTACTTTGCTCCGGCCACCATGGAGCCCAGGTCCAAGGCGACTATTCGCCGGTTCTTCAGCCCCTCCGGCACATCTCCCTCCGCCACTCGCTGCGCGAGCCCTTCCGCGATGGCGGTCTTGCCAACACCAGGCTCCCCGATTAACACCGGGTTATTCTTGGTGCGTCGAGACAGGACCTGGATAACCCTCCGGATCTCCTCGTCACGGCCGATCACCGGGTCCAGTTTCCCCTTGCGGGCGATTTCCGTAAGATCGCGGCCGTACTTCTCCAGCGCCTGGTATTTTCCCTCGGGGTTCTGGTCCGTCACACGCTGTCCACCTCGAATCGACGTCAGCGCCTGGTAAACCTGCGCCTTGGTGACCCCGTTCTCTCGGAGTGTTCGGCCTGCCGCTCCCTTTTCCTGCTCGTCCGCCATGGCGATCAGCAGATGCTCGGTACTGACGTACTCGTCCTTGAGACGGTCGGCTTCCTCCTGCGCTCGCTGGAATACGCTCGAGAGGCGCTGGGAAAGATGGAGCTGCGCCCCATACACCCTTGGCAGCCGGTCGAGGTCCGCCTGAAGGGGCTGGACAAGCCGAAAGACAGGTACACCCATCTTCTCCGCGATCTGAGGAACCACACCGCCCTCCTGCTCTAGCAGAGCCAGGAGCAGGTGCTCGGGTTGTACCTCCGCGTTGTTTCGGTCTTCTGCCAGCTTCTGGCCGGCCACTATGGCTTCCTGTGCCTTCTCGGTGAATTTATTTATGTTCATGATGCCTCCAGACCGTGAGTCGGATCTGTCGGACTCACGCTTTTGCCTTCCTATCCAGCGCCGAGCGCAGCCGCTGGATCTCCTCCTCGTACTGCTCACGCATCGCGTTCATCCGGCGCTCCGCCTCGATCATCCTGTCGGTCATGTTGAGAATCACCTCCACGCCCGCCAGATTTACGCCCAGCTCGTCTATGAGCCGGCGTATCTGCTGCGCCCTCTGGACGTCTCTCATCGAATACAGGCGGATATTCCCCTTCGACCGGCCGGGCTCGATCAACCCCAGCCTCTCATAGTAGCGGAGCGTCTGCTGGTGCACGTTGACCAGTCTCGCCGCAATGCTTATCACGAAGAAGGGCTCGTGCTCTGCCCCCGTGCCTGCGTCTCCACCGCTCATCTGTGCTACCCCCTCAACCTCGCCAGCTCCTGGAACAACTCGCGCTCCCGGGGACTCAGGTCAGTTGGCAGCACCGCCTTGACCTTGGCGTACAGGTGGCCTCGACCTGCTCCATTCAGATGAGGCATTCCCTGACCGGTGAGCCGGAACTGCTTGCCGTTCTGCGTTTCCGATGGGATCGTGAGGGCCAGCTTGTTGCCCTTCGGGGTGGGCACGTGGGCCTCACCGCCCAGCATCAGTTGGTCAAGCGGCACCGATACTTCGGTATAGAGGTCGTCTCCTTTTCGCTCGAAGTGCGGGTTGGGCGCCACGGTGATGACCAGGTAGAGGTCGCCCTTGGGGCCGCCGCCGAAGCCCGGTGCGCCCTCCCCGGCTATTCTGATTCGCGACCCTTCCTGCACACCGGCAGGAATCTTCACCTCCAGCCGGCGTCGCTCCGGGCTCTCCATCTGGAGGATTCTGGTCGTGCCCGAATACGCCTCCGCCAGCGTCACCTCCACCGGGTATTCGACGTCCTCTCCCTTCATGGAACGGGTCTGAGTCCGTCCCTGCCAGCTGCCGCGACCTCCAGAGCCCCGGAGGATCTGATCCAGAACGTCCTCGAACCCGCCTCCGCTTGCTCCCTGGAACGGAGCGCCGCGAAACTCGAACCCCCCACTCGGGTTTCGCCGTAGCTGGCTGGGATCGAAGCCAGCCTTTCGGGCTGCCTCCTCCTGCTGGTCCATTTGTTGCCAGTCATGGCCCCAGCGGTCGTACTTGGCTCTCTTGCCCTTGTCGGAGAGAACCTCGTAAGCCTCGCCGATTTCCTTGAATTTTGTCTCGGCGTTCTTGTCGTTGGGGTTGACATCCGGATGGAACTTGCGGGCCAGCTTCCTGTAGGCCTGACGTATCTCCTTCTCCGGAGCGCTCCTGGTTACCCCTAGAACCTCATAATAGTCTCTCTTCGACATCGGCATCACCTCGGAGATGATTCTAAGACCTGAGTGCGCATCTGTCAAGATTGATGCCAGGGGTGATGTATGAATTTGATAAGAAATCGCTCAAAGCACTTGACTTGTGTGGGGCAGACCGGTATGTTGTTTACGGTTACAAAAGAGACCGTTCACCATTCAAGGAGGTGCGAAAGATGGCAATTGTGCGGTGGACTCCCGCGAGGGATCTGCTTACGATGCGCGATCAGATGGATAGGCTAGTGGAGGACTTCTTCAGTCCCACCTGGAGCGGCAGGGGGACGTGGGAAGGTGCTGTTGCCTCGTTTCCGGTGGATGTCCATCAGACCGATAAGGAGTACGTGGTGAAGGCCACCCTCCCAGGAGTCAAGGTCGAGGACCTGGACGTCAGCATCGTCGGCGAAACCCTCACCATGAAGGCTGCGACTCAGCAGGATCAGAACGTTAAGGATGAGGACTGGCTGCTCCGCGAAACCCGATACACGGCCTTCTCCCGGAGCATCACGCTGCCCAGCGAGGTGCAGTCGGATAAGGTGGAAGCCAACTACGAGAGTGGCGTCCTGACCCTCAGGATCCCCAAGGCGGAGGCGGTCTTGCCGAAGGCGATCAAGGTGAAAGCCATCGGGAAGTAAGACGTCAGCTATTTAGCCGCGGGCTTCATGCCCGCGCAACGT
>JAJYKO010000245.1 GCA_021788565.1 Chloroflexota bacterium | reverse complement strand
GGTGTGGACGTCGTCTACCATCAGGCCGCCTTGTCCTCGGTGCCGCGCTCCTTCGCCGACCCCATCGCCACTCATGAGAGCAACGCCACCGGCACGATGAACATCCTGGTGGCCGCTCGCGATGCTGGGGTGAGGCGGGTGGTGTGCGCGTCCTCCTCCTCGGTATACGGCGACGCCGCCGCCGAGTGGAAGCGGGAGGACCTTCCGACCTCCCCCAGGTCCCCCTATGCCGTGTCCAAGCTGGCGTCCGAGCAGTACTGCCGGGCCTTCTTCATCGGCTACGGGCTGGAAGCGGTGGCACTGAGGTACTTCAACGTCTTCGGTCCCAGGCAGGATCCTAACTCGCCCTATTCGGCGGTGATCCCGCGCTTCATCACGGCCATGAGGAATGGGCAGCGCCCTGTCATCTACGGTGACGGGCTGCAGTCTCGAGATTTCACCTACGTCCAGAACGTGGTGGACGCCAACGTGCTCGCGGCCACGTCGTCAGGAGTGGGTGGGAAGGTGTTCAACGTGGCCAGAGGTGACAACTACAGCCTCCTGGACCTGGTTGACGCGCTGAAGGGGATCCTGGGGGTCGAGTTGGCCCCGATCTTCGAGGAGCCTCGGGCGGGGGACGTTCGCCACTCGAGGGCAGACATATCCAGGGCCCGCGAGATACTGGGGTTCGAGCCCCGAGTGGGCTTTGTGGAAGGGCTTCGGCTGACCGCGGAGTGGTATCTACGTCAAGGCTGAACCGGTGCATCAAAGTGGCCAGGGTTATCACCCGGCTGAATATCGGTGGGCCAGCGATCCACGCAATCCTGCTCACTCAAGCACTCGAGGACGAGCGCTTCACCTCTACATTGGTGAGCGGCTACACAGCGCCGACAGAGGGAGACATGCTCCATCTGGCGAAGGCCAAAGGCGTGTCACCCCTCATGGTCGCGGGACTCGGCAGGGAGATCGATCCCGGCCGTGACCTGGCGGTCCTGCTCAGGTTGTACCGCTTGTTTCGAGAACGGCGGCCCACTATAGTCCATACCCACATGGCGAAGGCCGGAACTGTAGGCCGGCTGGCAGCCCGCCTGGCCCGCGTGCCGGTTGTGATTCATACTTACCATGGTCACGTGTTCCACAGCTACTTCGGTCCGCTCAAGACCCAGGCTTTTATCCGGATCGAGCGTGCCCTCAGCCGGGCAACCGACCTTATCCTCACGGTCGGCGAGAAGCAGCGGCGAGAGATCCTGAGCTACGGGATCGGGAACCCACATAAGTTGAGATCCGTTCCCCTCGGCTTGGAGTTGGAGCCCTTCGTGGAGAGCCAGTGCCATCGAGGTGAGCTAAGGGCGGAGCTTGGTATTCCGGAGCGGACTCGCCTCGTGGGAATAGTTGGTAGGCTGGTGCCAGTGAAAGGGCACACGGTCTTCCTGAAGGCTGCCCAATCGGTGCTCGCGAGAACGTCCGACGTGAGGTTCCTCATCGTAGGTGACGGTGAGTTGAGGAGCGATCTGGAGTGCCAGGCACGCGGCCTGGGGATCGGTGACGGCGTGACGTTCATGGGCTGGAGGCACGACCTGCCCAGAGTTTACGCGGACCTGGACCTGGCCGTGCTCTCCTCCTACAATGAGGGTTCGCCCGTGACCCTCATCGAGGCAATGGCGGCGGGGAGGGCCGTGGTGTCGACCGACGTCGGCGGCGTCAGCGATGTGGTATCGGACGGCGTAAACGGCCTCCTAGTACCACCGAGAGAGCCCGAGAGGCTAGCGGACGCCATTGTCAGAATCCTCTCGTCCCAGCAGCTGCCAGCGATGGGAGACGCCGGTCGGGAAGCAGTCTACCCCAAGTACGCAATCAGCCGCCTAGTCAGGGACGTGAGAGAGATCTATTCCGAACTCGCGGCGGCCATCGGAGGGTAGGTTGGCAACCAGAAGCGACAGTAGGACAGCCGCCAGGATACTTGCGTTTCTCCCGGCTCTTTGCGCTGTCACAACCGGCATCTTCCAGTGGATGGCGGTTCGCACTCAGCCACTCGACTCGGATGCTCAGTATTTCTTACAGCTCGCGAGAACCATAAACCCTCTGAGCGCGGCCACCACTTCAAGAGAACCTCTTTGGTCAGCACTAATTGCCCTCGCAGGGGTGTTTGGAGGTCCGAGCAATGACGTCGTCGAGTTGGTGGGGGTAGCCGGCTTTGTCCTGATGGTAACGTCTTTCCAGATGGTTGCGCGAAGGCTCTTTGGAACCTTGTGGGCTGGAGTTGCTGCCCTTTGTTTGGCGGTGAGTCCATGGCTGATCTACCAATCAGCTCGTGGTCTTAGAGAGGAGACCTCCGCTGCGCTTGTGCTCCTTATTGCGCTCGCTCTCATCTCAGTTCGATGGAGTTACCGAGATGCTATTGGCGTCGGCGTGTTGGTCGGTCTCAGTGCTATTCTGCGATGGGATACCCTGCTACTTGCATTGCCTGTGCTTATCCTTGCCACGGCGTTACGCAAGTGTTCCCTCCAATGGTTGGCGATATCCGTGGTCACAGCACTGGTGATCACCTCACCTCTAGTAGTTGGCAACTGGTGGCGTTACGGTGACCCCATGTACTTCAGCAACATTCACGCCGCCTGGTTCCGCAACCTGGAGTTTCGAGACCAACCCGGCTTCCCAACCTCGGCTGAGTTGGCCAAGGATAGTTTCGCGGGGCCACCTATAAGCTGGGGCTACTACCTGCTCGGGCTTCACACCCCCGAGGAGATGGCCAAGCGCACGTTATGGGGCGTTGCAGCTATACCTTACGGCACTACATCCCTGACTATCTTCCGCGTTCTAGGGAAGCCGGTCCCGCCGCAGTTGGTCTTCACATCTCTCCAGGACTTCGTGAAGGTGTTCATTCCGGCGCTCCTGGTGCTGGCGGGAGCACTGGGCGGTTTGCTACTGCTCTTGAGCCCCGACTGGGTCTTCGGAGCGATTCTGTTCTTGTCTGTGGCAGAGTTTGCCCCGATAGCAGCCCTGTTTGATCCCAGGCTTGCGATAACAGTCGTTCCATTCCTGTTGCTCGGCGTGATGAAGACTCTCAAAATGGTAAGCAGGCTGCTTTTTGGGAGAAGTGTGGGGAGACTTGAGGATCAGGCCCACACGCCGATGGTCTCGTAACAGACAGATCTGAAACGCCCTGCTAGGAGAGATGGTGGATTCTTCGGACTGGGATACGCTTGTCGCGCCATCAATCGCCGTGGCCGCCGCCTTTATAATCTCTGTGTCTGCCACGGCAATCGTGCGCCGCTTTGCGAGACGATACGGCTTCGTGGCACAGCCGAGACCCGACCGGTGGCACGAGCGTCCAACAGCTCTTCTAGGCGGGGTTGCCATCTATCTAGGGATTATTGTTCCCCTGGTCCTAGTCTCGGGCTCCAGCAGCAGGATTCTCTTCCTTGGTGCTGGCCTGAGTGGCATGTTCCTCCTCGGCCTTGTAGATGACCTGGTCAAGCTCTCACCGCACCAGAAGCTGATCGGACAGATCGTGATAGCCACCCTCTTCGGAGCAGGCGGTATCGTTTTCGAAGGACTTCCCCTCCGGATACTTGCGATACCTCTGACCGTCTTCTGGATAGTTGCGATCACGAACGCTTTCAACCTGCTTGACAACATGGACGGCCTGAGTGCGGGTGTTGCCTGTGTCACTGGCATTGTGTTAGCAACCATCGGCGTTTTGGAGCAGAGCCACGAGGTTGCCGTTGCAGGGGCAGCAGTGGCGGGCGCGTCCCTAGGGTTCCTGCTGTACAATTCGTCGCCGGCGAGCATCTTCATGGGCGATGCCGGCAGTCTATCTCTTGGGTTCATAGTAGGCGGATTGTCGATTCTGGGAAACAGCTACGGTGCTTCCCAAAACGTGTTGCTTACCCTCGTAGTCCCGATAGTGGTACTCGGCGTACCGCTCTTCGACACCACGCTGGTTTCGACGGTCCGCACCCTTTACGGGCGTTCCATCTCTCAGGGCGGCCGCGACCACACCTCCCACCGACTCGTGGCACTCGGTCTGAGCGAGAAACAAACCGTCTGGGTGCTGTACCTGATCAGCGCCATCTTCGGCGCCTTTGCGGTGGCCACCCGTTTCATGGACGTGCTGATGTCCGTGGCGTTCCTGGCGCTGCTCGTAGTCGGTCTGGTGCTGTTCGGGATCTACCTGGCTCAGGTGAAGGTCTATCGGGAAGAGGAGTCGATTAACACACATCGTGTTGGGCTGCCGCGGGTCGGCGGAAACGACGCAATCATCGACAGAGTGCTTCTTGCCGAGGTGTTGCTGGACCTCGTTCTCATCGTGGTGGCTTACCTTGGGTCGTACCTGCTGAAGTTCGAGGGCACGCTGACCGGGCCTTTCCTGACCCAGTTTGCCAGATCGGTGCCCTTCGTCATTGTGCTCAAGCTGGCTGTCTTTCTCCTGGGCGGTGTCTACGGACGCGACTGGAGGTATGTGGGCCTTCCGGAGGCCGTGACCATTGTGAAGGCCGCCACTGTAGGCACGGTGCTCTGCGCCGCAGCGGTCTTTGTGATCTGGCGCTTCGCCGGCTTCTCCAGGTCGGTGTTCGTGGTGGACTGGCTCTTGTTCACCTGGCTGGCCATCGGCTCGAGGATGTCCTTCCGGCTGTTGGCCCACTCCATTCAATCCCTGGCCGGCGCCAAGTTTGGGCGCCTGCTAGTGGTAGGAACGCGGGACAGCGGCGCCAAGGTCCTGCGGGCGATCCAGCAGGGTATCTTTGGCGATCACGTTCCCGTCGGATTCGTTGACGTCGAGGAGATCGGTCGGGAGCGTAAGATCTGTGGCGTCGGAGTCCTCGGTTCGGTGTCCGCTCTAGGAATGATCTTGGAGAAAACAGAGGTGGATGGCGTGGTAATCGCCCTACCCAACGAAGCCACCGATCTTATCCAGAGCGCGATCAAAGAGTGCTCGATCCGTTCGATCCCGTGGCGACACGTGTCGCCACTGGAAATGAGTAGGGCAACAGCTACGACTGGAGCTGGCTTCCTCAAACCCGGAAGCAAATCTCAACTGACTGGTTGATGTTATTCCATGACAGCGCTTAGTCCTTCGTTGTCGTCTAAAGACCCGCTTTCGGGGACCTCCGGCGATCAAGAGAGCGCGTTCGCTGGTACCTCTCGCTGGGTGCGCCCATTGCTCGCTTTGCTGGCTTTGGCCAGTCTCGCCGTCAGCCTCAGGAACGCCGCGTGGCACACCGATTCGGTCGAGGTCTTTGCAAACGCCCTCACCTGTGGCTGGCTGGGTGCTGTAGTGGCTACACTCGCATTCAATAGGCGGTTGGGTCTGTCCAGAACACTGGTACTAATCTGGCTGGCCATCGGAATTCTTCGGGCGATCGTTTCCACTTGGGGCGTCCCGGTAGGATGGATTCTCACCGAATCCATCGCCGTCCGGGACCGCTTCGCCACCAGCCAGACCCACATCGCGGATCTCGGCTTCCAGGCGGGAGACGTTCCGGCCCACCTCATTAACGACAATAGCCGGTTCAATTTCTATGCTTCGCGGGAGGGGGATCCGGACCGAACGAAATTGCCAGTGACCGTGATGGCCAAAGCCTTCGTCGCCGGCCAGGGCGCCCTAAAGATATCCAGCTCGAGCCCGATCCAGATCGCGGTTGGCTCAGAGGTTACCGATCTTCGGCCGCCGATTGTCGACTACGTGCGAGGAATATCGGTGGGTCAAGAGACGCCAGTTGAGATTACCATGGCTCCCACAGAAGTAGACAAGGCCGCGCTGCAAGTGCAGCCGATTGGGTTGGAGCTTTACTCGGAGCCAACGTCGGGTCCCCTGATGACTGTTCACCGCTGGCTTGGCAGGATTGCGGGGCCCGTAGACCTACTTGTCATAGCCATATCCTGCTACATCGTCGCTTTGACGATTCGGCGTCGTCTCGCGCGGATGGCGAGACAGAGGCTTGTACTGGTCGGGTTGGTGAGTTTACTCTTGTTCCTGAGCTTGGGGTCGCATCTTCTGTCGTGGTTCTCCCAGCACGACTCGCTGACCGTGCTCTCAGGTGGCGACGACTGGCTCACTTATGAAACCTTTGCCCGAGACATCCAGAACAACTCTCCGCTCATGCTTATGGGTCAGCCCCTAGGCAGGGCTCAGTTCTTCTATTATCAGCCGCTATATCCGTACGTGTTGGCGATAGGCCACCTTATAGTTGGGGAGTCTGTCCAGGGACTGATTCTGCTGCAGCTCCTGGGTGCCGGGCTTGTGGTTTTCCTAGCCTTCTTGGCGATACCCGAGGGGATGGTTCCGACGGCAGTATTTCTGGTCGTTACCTTAGGAACCGGCATTATCGAGCAATGGATGCGACTGGCCGAGAGGCTTCTGTCCGAGAACCTCCTCCTGGTCATGTTTGCGTTGCTTCTGCTCGTGGTATCCAAACTGAAGGTCGTTCCCAGCCTCGCCAGCATGACGCTTGTAGGCACTATCCTCGGAATTGCTGGACTCGCCCGATCCACCTCCTGGATAGCAGTTCCCATCGTCGTATTCTTACTCCTACGAGGAATTGCGAGAGGAGATCTGCCGCACCGACTGGCCGCACTCATGTTACCGATCGTGTTGCTCGCTGCTTTGATCCCGGTGCGGAACCTCGTCGCCGCCGGGACGCCGGCGCTACTGCCCACGTCCGGAAGTATCAACCTGTATATGGGAAATGTCCCCACCGGGAGAAAGCTTCCGGGTGAGCCATGGGTGAGCTTGAGCAAGACTTACGACCCCAGGCTTGTTTCCGTTGCTGAGGCAGTAGTGGATGCACCGGACCAGGTGGCGAAGAAAATCGCTGACAAGACGATATACATCCTGGGTTTTCCGCGCTCCATGGATGCCGACTACCCAGTGATTTTCTGGCCCGTTCTCTCCCTGTGGATACTGGCCCCCCTCGGATTTCTGACCAGAAAACACTCGAGGGTTGCCTGGCTTTCGCTCGTTCTGGCTGTTACGCACGCTCTCTCGCTGGTTCTGGTCTTCCCGAACAACTACTACTATCGTCTCGAGATGCCGGCTACACTTCCGCTGTTGATCTGGGATACCATTGCCATCAACGATGTCTTGGGAGGACTAGTCGAGCCCAGTTGGCCCGGCCGGCAACTCAAACGAGTCATGTCTGGACTAGGAATGGGACTGAGCGATGAGCCGGCCTGATTCGCTCTTTCGAGACTGCATGGCACAGTTCGGGAACGTAGTCTTCCTGGTCAGGTCGAAAGGCGTGATCAGTGCTGCCCAGTCATTGTTGTCTCCTACAAGATACCTAGCCGCGGTAAATGTTGCCTGCACCGTCCTCGGTTTTGTCGTAAGCTTCGTCAACATGCGCGTCTTGGGCGCTGAGGCGTTTGGCGTCATAGCGGTAATCGGAGCCGCCAGCGCGACCGTCCTGAACTTTCTGGATGTGCGACTGACAGACCTGACGGCCAAGCTTTACTACAGTCAGGATCTACCCGATAGCATGGACCAGAGTCGGTACCGAGCCA
>JAJYKO010000244.1 GCA_021788565.1 Chloroflexota bacterium | reverse complement strand
GCGCGTATATTGTGGCCCTCGGCGGCCTATGTCTAGGCGTCGGCACGAACCCCGGGGCGCAGCCAATGGCGGAGAACAACCGAACTGGAGTTGAAGGCAAGCATGCTGTGTGCCACAAAAGATTCAGGCCCTGGCTTGCCAGACCCCGCCACTTTACCAGAAGCTCAGCCCGGAAGCAACGGTCTTCACCGGAGATGGAGGGTCTTTTAGTGTTCCCTCTCCGAAGCCGTGAAGTGTATCGCCGAGGTCGCTACCGTGTCATGCTGAGCGTCAGCGAAGCATCTCCTCGTGGCTGGAGAGATCCTTCGCTGACGCTCAGCATGACAACTAAAAGACCCTGACCTGCGATGGAGGCCTGCCCCGAATCCACAGAGCGACTCCTTAGGTTTCAAGGCAGGCCATGACCCTACCAGATCGAGCTTTCGCTCCTATTTCTTGACCGCGGCCAACCGCTGAGCTACGACGTTCCAGTCGATGTTGTTCATGAAGGCATCGATGTACGCCGGCCGCTTGACGCCGTAGTCGATCATGTAGGCGTGCTCGTAGGTGTCGAGGACCAGGAGAGGGCTCGCGTTCCAGATGCCGTAAGTGTTGTGGGAGTCCGCGACGTAGTTGAACACGCGGTTGGCCTTCGGGTCCCACGAGGTTATGACCCAGCCACGAGCGGAGATGCCGGAAGCCTTGAAGTCCTCCACCCAGGCATCGTACGAGCCGTACGCTGACTCAAACACCCTGCGAACGGCATCGGGGGGATTCCCTCCACCACCCAGGTTGTCGAAGTAGTACTCGTGCAAGATAACCCCGTCCCACGCGAAGGAGAGTTCGACCTTTGCCTCGCGGATAGGGCTGTAGGTCTGGTTGGCCTTTGACCTGTCGGCCTGCTCCAGCACGCCCCACAGCTCATTAGTCTTGTTGACGTATCCCTGGTAGAGTGTCCAGTGCTGGTCAATCTGGTTCGCCGAGATGCCGTTCAGGTTGTGAAGCCGTGGATCCATGGTCTGCGCGGTGTAGGTGTCTGCCATTGACTTACTCCCTTTTTCATCATCCGTGACACGGTAATCAGCATAGGGAAACAGAGTGGGGAAATCCTGCCGCCAGTTGGTTGATGCAAGGAGCGTGCCATAAGAATTGGTCTCCAATGGTGTCTAGGCGAGATCTGAAGCACTTATACTGGTGATACAGACTTATGGTATGGATATACATGCTTGCGGCATTCCAGCGAATTTGGGCCGGAATTTGTGCATTTGGGCACTGAACACTTGACAGACGTCAACTTATGACTATGCTATGCGGCTGGTGACGTCAGCAGTGACTTCGGGGTATCAGCGTTGATCCGGAGCTGTGTCCCAAGAATACGCCTCCCCGCAATGAATAGAGGGGAGGGAGCGAGGAGAAAAGGCATGGCGAACCCAAGGCGACCTATCCTGGCGATCCTGGCGATTCCCATCTTGGCGCTGAGCGTGGCAGCTTGCAGCGGTGGCGGGGCGGCATCGGCTCCCGCTGCTGCTCCATCCAAGGCTGCTGCGCCGGCAGCGACCTCGGCACCGTCGGCCGCGGCACCAACAAAGGCCGCTGCTGCCCCTGCCAGCGCACCGACCACCGGTGCAGCGGCAAGCACGAGCGGCGGCGTCATCAAGATCGGTGGTATCTTCAACATCACCGGGCAGAACGCGTCCCAGGCCGACCTGTGGATGAAGGCAGCTGACCTGGCCGTCAAGCAGATCAACGATGCTGGCGGGGTCAACGGCAAGAAGATCGTTCTCGTCAAAGAGGACGCCCAGTCCACCAACCCCGGCGCCCTGGCCGCGTACCAGAAGATGATCGAGGTTGACAAGCCGGTCGCGATCCTGATGACGAACCTGAGCACCCAGATTCAGGCCGTTTCCGATGTGGCCAAGTCAGCAGGTCTTCCCGAGGCCACTGGTGGTACCGCGGTGAAGAATACCCACATGGGCAACCCCTGGATCCTTCGGCTTCGTCCTGATGACTCCATCGCGGCTGCCGCGATGATGCAGTACATTAGCAGTGAGTGGAAGCCCACGAAGCTCGGCATCATCAACGACTCCGACGCCTTCGGACACGGCGGTGGCGACCTGGTGGCTCAGTACGCCAAGCAGGCCGGCATTCAGGTGGTGAAGCGAGAAGAGTACACCGCCGGCACCAAGGACTACACAGCCCAGTTGCTGTCGATCAAGGCTGCCGGTGCCCAGGTGATGGTTTCCTATCCCACTCGCCCTGACGACGCAGCCGTCATCGAGGAGCAGTACCATCAGCTGGGAACCCCGTTCAAGTTCATGGGAGACCCGGCCAGCGCTGAGGCCGATACCCTGGCCCTCTCCAAGAACGCCGCTACTGGGATCGCGGCTGTGATCGACTACATGCCCGGCGTTAGTGACGTCCAGAAGAAGTATCTGGCGGATTACGCCGCGGCATACAACGGCGCGGTTGCCGATACCCAGGCAGCCTACAACTACGACGCGATCTACCTCTTTGCCAACGCGATCAAGAAGGTCGGCACCGACCCGAAGAAGATCCAGGACGCTATTCTGGGCATCCACGGCGACTGGCAGGGCGTATGCGGTACCTTCGACTTCACCCCCAACGGCGACGGCCTTCACTCGAACGCCGTCATCACCGTCGGAGATGGTGGCAAGTACAACTACGTCAAGACGGTCACGGTCCCCAAGGCCGCCCAGTAGTAGTCCAAGTCTTTAGCGCAAACAGCCCCCGCGGCGTCGCCGCGGGGGCTGTTTGCTTCGTATCCCGTAGCCGCAGGCTTCAGGCTGCGGCTACATTTGCTCTAGTTCGATGTGCCTGTCGCGATGCGCGGCGCCTGGATAGGGGCGTCCGCTGGAACTCCCTGCTCCACTATCATCATCGGCGGGCCGCCAATGAAGTGATAGCCCGGCGGATCCTGGGGTCCCCTTGTCGTCGCCGCCCCAAGCTGCACGGTGTACAAACTGCCCTCGGCGGGCAGCGGCTTCTGCGCTCCCGTCTTGTCCACCAGCACGGCTTCGCTTCCGAGCTTTGGGATCTGCACGTTCACCGGCACACCATCGGCATTCCACAGCACGGTTACCCTGCGTCCATCCGGATGGTCGAAGACGACCTGGTAGATGCGCCAGTTGGGATAGAGCGAGCTTGGGTTCTCCGGCCAGGGAACACCGAAAGGCTGCGTGTCTCGCTCCAGAGGGACGAAGGAGATCTTGCTCGCCCCTGTGAAAAGCGACAGGGCGGTCTTCATGGCCTGGAAGGCCGGTCTGGGAGTGCCATCGTCTCTGACCAGCCCCCACACTTCCTGACTCTTCCAGATCCCCCCGTCGTCGATCCGGTACCAACTCAGCCACTGGTAGCCGGCCGCCGACGCCAGGGCCAGGGCCTGAATCACGTAGTCGGCCTGCTGCGCCATGGTGACTCGCTGGCCGTCCTGGGGTTTGGGCGTGGCTGGGTCGTCGTAGGGCATGGCGTTGGTCTCGGTGAGCCAGATAGGCTTGTCTATCCCCTTCGCCTTCATGGCGTCCATCATCTCCATGTAGATCCTGTAGAGATCGTCGGGACACCGATAAAGGTTGAGGGCCATGGCGTCGAAGAAGTAGTTGTTGGCCTTCGCCTCAGGGTCGGCCGCCGCGATGTCGAGTACCCGCTGGAAGAAGGGCTTGCGGCCCATGTTGACGTCCACCCAGTATGAGGTGCCGGCGAAGACCACCGTTGCGTCTGGATTGGCGGCCTTGATGGCCTGATAGGCCCTCTTCAGCAACAGGTAGTAGTCGGCGTCGCTGCCCAGCCAGCTATAGGACTGCCCAACCCCATTGTCGCCAGGCTTGAACTCAGGCTCGTTCCAGATGATCCACTTGTCGATGCGACCCCTGTAGTAGGCTGCCAGATGGCCGGTGAAGCGCGCCCAGTAGTTGTCCGGGCTGCTGGCAGGAGTGGAAAGATTCTTGGGGATGGAGCGCTCTCCCTGTTCTGGGTGCTCGGCTGCCCACTTGGGGGTGAACTGCACCACGCCCACAATCTCCATTCCCCGGTCCCGTTCCCGCTGGACCATGCTCAGGGGAAAGTAGTCGGCTGCTCGCCAGTCGTTGGGGCCGCTAGGCTGCAGGTCACTCCACGAAAAGACGTCCCGTTCCCACGTCGCGCCCAGCTGTGTGGAACTCTCGTGCCGGAAAGCTTCGGCGACCCCGTAGCGAGGGGTGGTATAGCTCCAGGTATATGGTCCTGGCGTTGCGGTGGGGATGGGGCTCGGCACGGGCGTCGGCGAAGGAGGGACACTCGTAGACGTCGGAGGAACCGGCGGTGGGGCAGGAGGCTGGCAGCCGCCAAGCGGAACGGCAAGAAGCACCAGAACTGCCAGCGGGAATGCCAGGAGCCGAATGCTCAAGTAGCCTGCCTCAAGCTGTTGGAGTGGGGTTTTATGGATTCAGGATCAGCTTCCCGAACTGCGCTCGTTGCTCCATCAACCTCTGGGCGTCCGCTGCCTGCTCCAGAGGCAGTACGCGGTCTATCACCGGTCGTAGCCGGCCTTCCTCCACCAGTTTGAGTACTGTGCGCAACTCGGCGCGGGTTCCACCGTACGAGCCTATGAATGCCAATTGCTTCGCGAACAAATTCCACAGGTTTGTGTTGCTCTCGTCGCCGCTGGTGGTTCCGCAGATCACCACCCGTCCGTTTCGGCTCAGGCTGGCGGCGCTCTTCTCCCAGGTGTCGGCTCCGATGTGCTCCAGCACCAGGTCCACTCCGCGCTTGCCCGTGATCCGACGGACCTCCTGCGCGAAATCGTGCTGAGAGTAGTCGATCCCGTAGTCCGCTCCCAGGCTGGTCGCGAGGTTCAGTTTCGCGTCGGAACCAGCCGTCGTTAAGACGCGAGCGCCGCTAAGTTTAGCGATCTGAATTCCAGCACTTCCCACCCCACTGCCTGCCGAATGAATCAACACGTCCTCTCCGGGCCGGATGCCGGCGCGCGTCACCAGGGCATGCCAGGCAGTCAGGGCAGCCAGCGTCACCGCCGCTGCTTCGTCGAAAGACACTCCCTCGGGGATTGGTACCACGTTGGCCGCCGGGACTGAGACGTACTCGGCGTAACCGCCATTCGCGGAGAGCCCGACGATATTGCCTCGGATGCACATGGTCTCCTCGCCGGTAAGGCAGTACTCGCAGTGCCCGCAGAAGAGATAGGGGGCCACCACGACCCGCTGTCCTTCGGATAGACCGGACACCTGACTTCCCAGCCCTGCGATTTCGCCAGCCACCTCGGAACCGGGGGTATGAGGCAACTCGACTCTCGCGCCCACCTTTCCCTCGCGCACTCGGAGGTCGAGGCGGTTCACCCCGCAGGCCCGAACGCGTATCAGGACGTCGGCCGGACCGATCTCCGGCACCGGCACGTCCTCGAGCCTCAGCTTGTCGAGACCACCCTGTTCGTGGAATACGATAGCTCGCATGCCCACCTACTTCCCGCCGAGGTCTCCCGGCGACATGTGCTCCATCGTCTCTCCAGTTGCGGTGGAGGTCCTGGTGACGTGGCTGCCAACGTAAACCCAGAGGATGCTCATCGGGCCGTTGCCGGCGTTCTTGAAGCGATGGGAGATGCCGGCGGGGATGTACGTGGTATCCCAGGGCTTCAGCCTGTAGCTGTTCCCGCCCACCTCACAGATGGCATCTCCCTCCAAGAGCGTGACGGCCTCGTCGACGTTGTGGGAGTGGAATGTGATGGCCGTGCCAGCGGGAGATGTGGATACACCGGTGGTGAAACCCTCGGCGCCTATCCATGGCCCGGCAAGCGGCCTGCTGACGATGCCGCCCCCTCTCGCGACCGGCTTGATCTCGTCGAAGTGCAGAATCGTCGGCTCAGCCACGTCCTATTCCTCCAATATCGAGTCAAAGGCGCAGGCGATCGGACTGAAGTGCAGGCTAGCCGGCGTCTCCGCCGTAGCCCTGGTCCGGGTCGCCCCTGATGCGTCGAAGGTGCTCTTCCAGGTCCTTGAGTACCTCTTCCGGACTCGGCAGTTCGTCACTGTCTTCGTCCTGCGGGGTGGGGCCGGATTCCGTGCTCAGATCGTCTGGGATGGAGCCCTCAGGTGACTCCGCCCGCAGCTGCTTGAGGAAGTTGACCAGGTCAGGCCGAGATCGAAGGGCGTCCCTCACCCGTCGTTCCATCTCGCGGCCGGCCGTTTCCAGTTCGTCCTTCCACAGATCCTGCCCGATCAGTTGCTCGGCAACGCCCAGGAGGGCCGCCGCGAGCTTGGGATTGGAGGTGCTGGAGAGGTAGCTCGGAGCGGCGGCCCAGATCGAGGCTGCAGGTATTCCGCGTTCCGCGGCCTCCCGCAAAATCACTGTGGTGATTCCCGTTGACCCCTGGTAGCTGCTGTCCTCTATGCCGAGTCGCCGAAGCTTATCGCGCATCCCCGGGTCGAGGCTGATTCCTGTGAGGACGGCAGGTCCGGAGAAGTGCACCTGGGCCAGAAACGCGCCAAAGGTCAGAACGGCCGAAACCTGGAGCTGGGCAGCGTAGTCAAATAGAGTACGGACCCAATCCCTCCATCGGAGATCGGGCTCGGGCCCAACCAGCACCACGAGATCGTGGCCTGCCTCGGCAACTTCGATCGCGGTCATCTCCAGGGAGGGCCACTTGATCCTGCGCTGGCTCTGGTCGTCGAATAGGGTGAGCGGGCGCGTGGTCGTGTAGTTGTAAATGGAATCGGCGTCGAAGCCGGCGATTCGACTGGTGGGTCGTTTGATCTGCAAGTAGCGGAGCGCGCCGGACGCCGCAGATGCAGCGTCGGCCCATCCGCTGAAGCCGCACATCAGAACCGGGGCCTTGAGCTTTGGCGTCGAATAGATTGTAAGCATGGTCTCATTATGCTACACGGGGCCGGAGGTGGCAAATGCGGGGCGATTCGACATACTCAAGTATTCGTGCTATAGTGCTATCACGATTGTATCCGGTGGGCCGTGCTTCGGCGCGGCACCTCGCAAGGCTTCCTCCGTAGCAGCCGAACCGGCTTGTTTCCGGTGTGTTCCCGCCCTCCTGGAGCGAACGAGACCGGCTGCGTTGACCGATCCCTTGGCAAACCGCGATTGTGGTCATCTTCTTGCGCTTACTATTGGTGTACCCGATCGGTGTTGACTGTGGCGCTACGCCTGCCGCGTGGACGATTAGACTGCGATCACCGATCTTCGCCTGGATACAAATTCGAAGAAAGCTAACAACGCTAGAGGAGTAGACGTGATAGACCGAGACGACGAGAGTGATCGCCCCTCTGAAAGGGGCACCCCCAAACGAAAAGGCCCTATTGTGAATCGCCGTGGCCCCTCCGAGTTGTCCAGGGCGCTTCAGATGTTGGGCCGTACTGGAGCTGGACGTCCGCCTGCCCCCGGACGGAAGCCGGCATCCGGCGGATCTGCCCGCGGAACCGTAGTGCGACTGGACAAGGCGAAGGGTTTTGGCTTCCTGGTGGATGCTGCTGGGGAGCAGCGCTTCTTCCAT
>JAJYKO010000243.1 GCA_021788565.1 Chloroflexota bacterium | reverse complement strand
TAGCCGCCGCTCGGCTACTCGCGTCACGCCTGGCCCATCTCTGAGAGGAAACTCTCCCCCCTCCCAGTCGAGAACGGTCACGTCGGCAGCCATTCCCGGGCGCAGGGACCCGATGAGATCGAACTTACCCAGGATCTCCGCCGGCCTGCGGGTGGACAGATCTATCACCTGCGAGAGTGACATGCCCAGCGCGAGACACTTTGTCATCACTGTGGGCAAGTCAATAACGAGTTCGGCAGCCGAAAAACGCGTTAGGTCCGTGCTAATGGTGTCTGGGAAGAAGCCTTGGTCCAATAGTCGGCTGGCCACCTCGAAAGAGAAGTGCGGTCTGCCATGAGCGCAGTCGAAAATCACGCCTTGCTGACGTGCCTCCCAAACCTCGGGGAATACGCGGCCGTTGGCATCCAGCAGGCCATTCGGCCGGGGAGTGAAACAATGGGTGATGATGTCTCCGGCCTTGAGCTGTGCAAGTATCTGCGGAAGTGACTCCTTAGAGCCACCGATGTGGACCATGAGAGGCGCGCCGACGTCGTCGGCGGCCTCTCGAGCCATCTTCAGCGCGGGCAGACACGATCCGCCCACCACTGCCTCGGTAGCCCTCACCTTCAGCCCCAGGACGAGGTCTGGATGCCGCCGTATGAGCTCTGCGGCGCCCCGGGGATCAGCGTAGGCGGGGTTTGCCAGCTCTCCCGCCTTGCCGATACCCACCAGACCCAGAGATGATAGGTGGACCAGGGAGTACACTCGCGTGTCACATCCCTCGGCGATCCATCGCTTAAAGCCCTCGAAGTTGTCCGAGCCGAAACTCCCGCAGTCCAACACCGTGGTGACGCCGTGCCTCAAGCAGGTCCGATCGGCGTCCGCGCCAAGGGCAGTAGCGCCCCAATAGACGTGGACGTGAAGATCGATGAGCCCGGGTATGACGAGTTTGCCCGATACGTCTAAGCTCCGGTCGGCCTCTGACGGGGCTATGTCCGCGCGGACAGTGGCGATCTTCCCGGCGGAAAGGGCCACGTCCAGATCCCGGTGGAGGCCCTGACTCGGATCGACAACCGTTCCGCCCTTCAAGACAAGGTCGAACATAACAGCCTCACGGTGAGCACGAATTCCTGCCGGACTGGGCAGCTTGCTGCACCCTAGTGCACGTTGAGCAGGCTCATCAACGGCTTGACGGTCGTATCGAACTCTTGCCAATTCTGCGCTGTCTCCGCCGCATCCATATAGTGCAGCGTGAGCCCCTGCTGGGCCATCTTCTGCTGGAACTCGGGATCCTTCATCGCCTTTCCGATAGCGCTGCTCAGGAGATCCACGATCGCCTTGGGGGTCTTGGCCGGCGCGGATATGGCGCGCGAGGAGGACATGTAGACCTTGTAGCCCAGTTCCTCCGCGGTAGGCACGTCAGGCATGAATGCCGCGTCCCTTTGATGGTCGAACACCGCCAGTATCCGAATCTGGCCGGCCTTCATCTGAGCGGTGGTGTCGCCGACGCTGCCCGAGTAGACATCGACGTGGTTCCCCAACAGAGCCGTCATCTCGGGGGCAACCCCATCGAAGTGGACGTACTTCACCTGGAAGCCGGCCGCCTTCGCCAGGAGCAGCGCGGCAAAGTGGGTGTTGCTCCCAAGACCGGCCGTGCCGAAGGAGAGCGTCATGGGGTGGGCCTTGGCGGCGTCGATGAGATCCTTGAGGGTCTTGAACTTGCTGTCCGCCTTCACGGCGAGAACACCAGGGTCGACCACCTCCATGGCGATAGGCTCGAAGCTGGACTCGTTGAAGTTGGCCTTGCGGTTGGGGTCGAGGTACTCGCTCTGGATCGAAGGGAACTGGGTTACGCCGAGGGTGTAGCCGTCGGGCTTGGACTCAGCCAGCTGGGTCCAGGCGAGCTGCCCCCCCGCGCCGGGCTTATTCACGATCTCGACCGACGCCCCCAGCTCCTTCTCCAATGGCGGAGCCAGCAACCGGACGCCTACGTCGGTGGAACCTCCGGCAGCGAAGCCAACCAGTATGCTGATGGTCTTGCCCTTTTCGGGGAAGTTGACTGTCTTGCCTGCAGGAGCGGTCGCCACTGCTGCGGGGGCCGCTGTTGGAGCCGCGGCTCCTGGAGCGACGGTCGCAGCTTTGGCGGGTTGAGGGGAAGATGGCGGCGTCTGGGCGCTCCCGCAACCTGCGATGGCTAGTGACAGGGCCAGGGTTCCGATTACCAGTACCCAGGGATTGGACCTTCCGAACATCGTTGCGTCTCCTTCCGTCGAATTAGTAGCCCTCTGGATGCGATGGGCCGTTCTTGCCCGCGGTGACAGCATCGTCGCAGCCTTCATCAACGGCTTCAGCGCTATTTCTGGCTCATCCCAGTACGTCGCGCATTGCCCCGTAGCCGTTCAGTGTTCGATGGAATGTCCTCCGGGTTGCGCTACTGTCGTCTGCTGTTCGCACCGCCGCGAAAGCCAGCTGTGAAGGAATTGAATCATTCGTCAACTTTCGTGGCTGGCTCAGGCGATCTCGCACCTCACGGACAAATGGCACGGCCGGTGGCTAGGAGCGCTCAAGCCCTCGACACATCTCCATAATCGTCTGCGCAGCGCGCCTGACCTCGACCGAAAGCTGCGGCATTCTCTCCCGCGTGACGCTCTCGGCTGGACCGACAATAGCTAGGGCTGCCGTCGTGGTTCCGTCTGGACGCAGAATTGGGGCGGTCACCGAGGCCACGCCCAGAGTTCTCTCGTTGATGGAGACAGCGAAACCTTCCTCGCGGATCTGCCGGAGGTGGGCCAGGAACGCCTCTCTAGGCCATAGTTCCCCGGTGACAAGGCGTATCTCTCCCAACTGGTCGAGCATCTGGTGGAGTTCCTCTTCTGGCATGGACGCAGCCAGCACCTTGCCTGCTCCCAGGTGCAGGGGGAGGCGCTGCCCGATCGGCATCACGTAGCGCAAGGGATGCTTGCCCTCGACCCGCTGGACCACGATTCGACTGAAGCCAAGTCGCACGAATATTGAGACTGTCTCCTGGGTCGCGACGGCCAACTCCTGCAGCACCGGCAAAGCAGCCTTGGCGAGATCGTTCTCCAGGAAGAAGGCGTGCGCCAGAGGAACCATAGCAAGACCGACCCGGTAGCGGCCGGAATCCTTATCAACCAAGCCTCGTCGCTCCAACACGAGGAGCAGGCGCTGGGCCGTGGCCTTGTGGAGTCCCGTGGCGCCGGCCAGATCGATCAGCCGTTCTGGATGGCCGGCCTGTTCCAGCGCCATCAGCAGGTCCAGGGTGCGCTCGACCGACCGGACGGAGGCCTGGGGCTCAAGGCGTTCATTCATCGGATAGTATCACCTGATGAGACCGAGTAACACGGCGTGATACTATCACGTCACTGTACTGGCGTCAAGCCCCTAAAGTAAAGCGGCGACCAAACCCGCGGGGTCTTTGGCCCCTGACCCTGAACTGGCGCGCCGTGATCCCCGAGACCCCGCGGGTTTCATCCTGCCTTTGGTTTAGATGCCACCCTTCTCGGTAACATCTTCATTCCCAGGGTCGCTTCCGGCTTGTCTCGATCCAGCCGTCTGAGCACAAGCTGTGGCGCGGTCCCGGGCGGCTATGCTATACTCCTGTGAACCAAGGGCGAGTAGCTCAGCCGGTTAGAGCGCACGGTTCACATCCGTGAGGTCGAGGGTTCGAGTCCCCCCTCGCCCACCCCGAAATTCCCCGTCATGACGGGGAATTTTCTATGTCCGTCTCCGGACAAATTCCGGACAAGTGCCCACGTCCCATGGCCAAGGCCGGAATCTCTTATGCTCCACGCCGCACAGGTCAGAATGCGACGAGGCAGCCAAGATTCCTAGCTGACCATTGCCGCGAGGTCCACCCGGTACTTCGCGGCCAGTTCCTGAAGATCCCTCCACGAGCTATCCGGTAGGGATATTCCCTGGGTAAGCCGCTGTTTTTTGGAACGACGCTCGGGTTCGCCTGGGATCAGCACTTCGTCGAAACCGTGCGCTGGCGGTACGGCTCTAATGCGGTTGAGGCTAGCATCCGCGGAGGCTTTGTACTCATCCAGCGGCCGGAAGACTCCTGGGTCTATAGCTATGAAAGTGGAACTTGTCTTGCGATAGGACCCGCCCAGCACCCCTTCTTCGCCGTAGCGGTCCCCACCAACCAGCGCCTGTCCGAGCAGTTGGATGGCGACGGCCAGTCCATATCCCTTGTGACCACCAAAGGTGGTTAGCATACCCCCTTTATAGAAGTCCTCGGGGTTGGTGGTCGGGTTGCCGCCCTTGTCCAGAATGCAGCCGGGGGGCAGCTGCGCACCCTTGGCCCGAGCAAGGGAGATTTTCCCGCCGGCAACGGCGCTGGTGGCGAAGTCCACCGTCACTGGCGGCTGCTCACCGGCCGGAAGGCCGATTGCGATGGGGTTGGTGCCGAAAGCAGGGCGGGAACCACCGTATGGCGCTACTCCGCTGTTGGACGCACCTCCCGCACTCCCGAAGCCGCCCACGAATATCATGCCGATCATTCCGGCCTCGTGGGCCATCTCAGCATATTCACCGACTCGACCGATGTGGTTGGCCCGGATCAGGCCGGAGATGGCGATGCCGTTCTCTCTAGCCTGGGAGATCGCCTTCTTCATGCAGTTCTCGGCGCCTACCTGGCCGAAAGTCCACTTGCCGTCGACCAGGCTGGTGACAGCGGTCTCCTTCACCACTTCCGGCTGGGCGGCAGGGTCGATTTCCCCCCTCTCGATGGCCTTCGTGTACTGGATGATGCGGATGACCCCGTGGGAGTCGTGTCCCGTGAGACTGGAATCGACGAGGGCATCGGTGACGCGCACGGCGTTCGATTCCGTGGCCCCAGCGGCCTGGAACGTGGCGCGGCCGACCAGGCGCCACTGGCTGGCTGAAAACGTGACCATAATCACCTCCGATCGAAATGATGGGCGGGTGCTTCCTGTTAATTCGGCTTCAGTCCATCTTGCATCTCCACTGACTGAAGCGGGCGGTCGGTCTGACCCCGCGCATACGGCGAGGGAGGGTCCCTCGTTCACATGGGAACTGGAGGCTTTGGAGCTTGACACCGGCCATAATATACACCATAATATCATACAACAGGACTAAGTCTCATCAGGTGATACTAATGGACATTGTTCCTGGCACACAATCGTCTGTGCGTTCTGTAGAACGTACGCTCGACCTTCTGATGATCCTCGAGCAGTCGGGGCGGCCTGTGCGCCTCACGGACCTTGCCAGAGCTACAGGGATCCACAAGGCGACGACACAGCGACTGCTTGGCGTGTTGGAGCGGCGAGGTCTGGTTGATAAGGATTCCGGCCGCTACCGGGTCGGCCTCGCCGCGGTTCCTCTCGCACATGCCTTCTTCATGGAGAACGACCTCACCAAGGCTGCCCTGCCCATGGTCCAAGAACTGGCCGTGGCCACTGAGGAAACGGTCTCCATCTTCGTGCGACTCGGTTTCAGCCGGGTGGTAGTCCAGCGCGTCGAGGGAAAGCATCCCCTGCGCTACCAGATGCCGATCGGGTACCGCCTACCCCTCCACTTGGGGGCAGGGAAGGTACTGGCCGCCTCGCTGCCGCAAGAAGAGCTGCGCGAGATGCTTGCCCAGGTCGGCGAGATCCGTCGGGCGACAGGAGAGGTATGGCCCAAAGGCCCGTTCCTGGCGGAGCTCGAGAAGATCCGCGAGCAGGGCTTCGCCGTATCCATCAACGAACGCACGATCGGAGCCGCGTCCGTGGCCGCGCCGATCACCCGTGCAGACGGCACCACGATAGCGGCCCTGGCCGTCGTCGGTCCGACCGAGAGCGTGGCGCTGGAGCGGATACCACAGCTGTCTGTCGAGGTCAGGCGCGCTGCCCAGGCGATCTCGGGAATATATCGACGCGCCTAACTGCCCTAGCCATCGCCAGCGGGCATTACAGAGTATCCAGCGCCAATTGGACGCAGTCTTCATTAGTATCGTGAATCCACGTGGCGTGTCAACCACGTAGCTGGCCGGCGGTCCGTGTGTCGAGTGGAGCAGAGCGCTGTGAGCTACCCATGAGTTACTGGAGGATGTGGACATGCGACGAGCGAATCAGGTGACAGGAGGGATCTTTCTGGCCGTGGGCCTCTTTGTGCTGGTTGAGGCGCTGGATCTGGAGTACTGGACGCCCCTTGGCCCCGGTCCGGGCTTCTTTCCCTTCTGGCTCGGCTTTGCGCTCTCGGCGTTGGCCATCGGGTGGTTCATCAAGTCCACTCGGGAGCCAGACGAGCCTCTGCCAGAGGACTTCATCCCCGACAGGTTCGGGACGATGCGAGTCGCGTCGATAGTCGGCGCTTTCATCGTGCTGATCTTCTTCCTGGAGACGTTAGGCTTTTCGGTGACGATGTTCGCCTTTCTGCTGTTTCTTCTCATCGCGCTTGGGCGCCAGGCGCTGCCTCTGACCCTCGTTCTCTCGCTGTTGGGTAGCTTCGGCACCTACTACGTATTCACCCAGTACCTGCAGGTGCAACTACCCGCGGCATCCATCGATCTTCTGCGGAATCTAGGGCTGTAGGGAGGGCAAGATGGATATCTTCGGGAATCTGCTGATGGGCTTTTCCGTGGCCCTGACTCCCCAGAATCTGATGTTCGCGTTTCTCGGTTCCCTGATGGGCACGCTGGTTGGCGTGCTGCCCGGGGTCGGCCCCACCGCTGGGATAGCCATCCTGATCCCAATCACCTTCCAGTTGGACGCAACCGGCGCCATCATCATGCTGGCCGCCATCTTCTACGGCTCCCAGTACGGCGGCACCATCACGAGCGTGCTGATCAACGTCCCGGGTGAGGCATCCTCCGCCATCACCTGCATCGACGGGTACCCGATGGCCAAGCAAGGGCGGGCTGGGGTGGCCCTCAGCATCGCCGCTATCGGCTCATTTGTGGGAGGTACCATCGCCACCATCGGCCTGGTTGTTGCCGCGCCCCCATTGACCCGCCTCGCGCTGACTTTCGGCCCTCCCGAGTTCTTCGGGCTGATGTTGGTGGGTATCTCTCTAATGATGGGGCTGGCGGGCAAGTCGATGACCAAGGCGCTGATGATCGGGATAGTCGGGTTGATGCTGGCCATGATCGGCATAGATCCGGTGAGGGGGCTTCCGCGCTTCACCTTCGACCGGATGGAGTTGACGGATGGCCTGAACTTCGTGCCGGTGATCATGGGGTTGTTCGGCCTGGGAGAGATCCTCACTAACGCTGAGGTTCGGATGAAGCCGATAACCGAGGAGAAGATGAGCACCCTTATCCCGACCATGAAGGATCTCAAAGATTCCTTCTGGCCGGTGACGCGCGGCACGACCATCGGCTTCCTCCTGGGGCTAATCCCTGGAATGACCAACTCGGCCTCCTCTTTCATCTCCTACATCGCCGAAAAGAAGACGTCGAAGTACCCGGAGAAGTTCGGAACAGGGCTTATAGAGGGGGTAGCAGGCCCCGAGACCGCCAACAACGCGCATGCCATTGGCGCGCTGGTCCCTCTTT
>JAJYKO010000242.1 GCA_021788565.1 Chloroflexota bacterium | reverse complement strand
ACGGAGGATTCTCCGGAGTGACTGCCATGCTCACTATCCTGGAGTTGAAGGCTGGCGCAGAGGACGTTGTGCTCTGGGCGTAAACAGGGGGTGGGATGAGCACGGAGATAACGACGACCCAGAAAACGGAGGTCAGAACTGTGACGCTCGACGCGAGGAACATCCGACGAGGAACCAGCATGCGCTCCTCCGAGTGGGCTATTGGCCCGACCGCCGGTGCTCCACGATTGGAAAGCCAGGCCCGAAGCCCTGAATCTCCTGCATCTCAAACGTGGAAGCAACGGAGATGTTACCAGCCTGAACAGCTGTCTCAGGCGTAGGCGGGCGCGGCCAGAATCACCTGGTCCCCATTGTTCAGCACCTTCGTCCGCACCGCGGGGCTGCCATTGACCAGTACTATCTGAACTCTCGACGAAGAAATATCTAGGTGCCCAATCAGATCCTCAACAGTTGCCCCGTGGGGCAACACCACCGTCATCCGCGACTGCGCTCTACCATCCGCATTCAGCAGGCCTCGCAGGGTTACCTGGATCCGCAACTCGCACCTCCTGTTCGATACGTCGCGAGACGAAAAAAACTTGCTGGCAAGATGCGGACCAGATTCGGTGGCGGGGGCATGGTTCAGCGTTGGGGTCGCAGTGCCGCTGAGGGCTCGGGAGGACGATGGGAGGGCGAAGCTCCTGCTGAGCCGCCAGTTTCCTACCGACGTGGCGGCTCGCCGGGACGTGAGGCGAGCGAGCGCAGCCTCACGCGCCCTCCCCGACTGTAACCCCATCTGCCCTCCCTCCTGAACCATGCCCGGCGGGTGATGGGTATCAGGGGACCATCACCCAACACCCAAAACCCATCACCGAGTAACTACACCTTGTGGTGAGAAGCTTCGACCCCACGGGAGCCATCTGGCAGGATCACGATCGAAATATCCCCAAAGACGTTCGGAGCTTCTTCCTGCATGATCTCCAGAATCTTGACGGCCACCTTGCGGATCTCTGGCTCGGCCGCAGAACTACCCCTGAGCTCCACGAAGTGACGCAAGGCTCGAGCATTCGCGGTCACGAAAATCTTCGTCTCCGTGGCATTCGGCAGCACGCTTCTGGCAGCCTGGCGAGCCATCTTTCGTTTCGACGTCCGGCTCTGTTCCGGATAGCGTTCCTCAATCACCCGAGACAGTCGATCCACGAGCGCCGAGTACGCCCTGTGGCTGGCCTCAATCGACTCCTGCCACACGCTGTGGGCCTCGGGGTCGTCGGCGATGACGTCCGGTTCCACGAAATCAGCCGTCGACTCGTCCACGTATCGCTGAGATAGCTGTGAGTAACCCCACCCAGCCCGATGGCGGATCAATTCATGGGTGAAGGACCTGGAGACGCCGGTGATGATGAAATTCCATACGGCGTGTTCCAACACGCTTCCGTGTCCGGAGTCGATGATATTGTTCATGTACTCCGAGTTGGACTTTCGACCTTGCTTACTACCGAAGGACATGTAACACACCCGGCCGGCTAGCTCAGCCAGGGCCTCAGCGCCGTGTTCGGTCTCGGTGGCCCACGCGGTCTCGTGATCCCGAAGGAATCTATCTACGGCCGATTCATTCACCGCTTGCCGGCCTACCAGGTAGATCTCAGGTTCTCTGATGACCCTCATTCCTTCCCCCTATCGGTCAGGCCGGACTCCGGTCTCCGGCCGTATCGCCGTCAGTATCCCCTATCGTCGGGCAGTGAGCAAGACAAGTACTCGGAAGCGCTTCGTCCGCACATGGCCTTACGGTGAAATGCCAGCATATCGTAGTGCCTTCACGCCAATTTCTGTTGACACTCGTGCTGACCGGCGTTAGAATTTGGGCAGCGCTCGATGGAGCGCAGTCTCCACTCACCTCTTCTCTCCATCGGTCCTGAGTCGGGTAGACTTAGATTCGCCCAAGGGGACCTCGCTTGGGGCGAAGCGCCAGGCTTCGGTTGATACCACGGGACGCAGGTCTCGCTAGCCCGGACACTAGTGGAAGGAATACACGGAGGAATCCTCCTCCCATCGGGTGAACCGCGTGGAAATCGTTTGGCTCGGACACAGCTGTTTCCGGCTCCGCGGCAAGGACATAACAGTGATCACCGATCCGTTCGATCGGAGCTCCGGCTACTTCCTCGGGCGCGTTACCGCCGACGTGGTGACAGTCTCCCATAATGCTCCCGATCACGCCAACGTCAGCGCCGTTGCTGGCGACCCACGGGTAGTGGAGGGACCTGGCGAGTATGAAATAAGCGGAGCCCTGATCACCGGCGTTGCCACGCGGCGCGACAGCCGTAAGGGCGTCGTCGGGGAGAAGAACACCGCCTACTTGATGGAGATCGACGATCTGACCATCTGCCATCTGGGCGATCTCGGGGCAATCCTGTCTTCCGAGCAGGTGGAACAGATGAATAGCGCGGACGTGTTACTTATTCCTGTGGGCGGATACAACACTATCAGCGCTGCTCAGGCCGCCGAGGTAGTCAGCCAGATCGAGCCTCGCATCGTCGTTCCAATGCACTTCAAGACGGACGTGACCGCGCTGGAATTGGAGCCTGTCAGCAAGTTCTTGAGAGAAATGGGAGTCACCGACCTCAGCCCGCTACCGAAGCTTTCCATCACCAAGGGCAGTCTTCCTGAGGAGCCTACAGTAGTGCTCCTGGACTACGGCAAGAGGTAAGTAAGTCAGGTTACTCTGGGAAGGACGTACAGATGCCAAACCCCACCCTCAACCGAAGGTATCAGAGGCTGATCGACCAACTGGACAAGGTCACCCCATCGACACGCGAGATGTTTCTCTATCTGTTTGCAATGGTCGCGGTGGAGCAAGGCATCATCAACGTGATTCGCGTTCTGGAGGAGAAGGGGCGCCGCGTCGTCGTCATGCACGACCCCGCGAAGAAGCAGGAGTTCAAGGTCCTCTATCCAGACGAATTGGAGCCAGAGTACGCTGAGGCCGCGATCGCCGAGATGGAAAGGCTCCTGAGCAATGAGTCCCTTGGCACCAGCATGGACAGTACTCTCTTCCACAAGCTCTACCAGGTCAACAGTTGCCAGCGCTGCAGGTACCACGCCGATCGCTATTGGCAGATATGCGGCGAATGTTACTTCGCGGGCCACCCTGTGAACTTCGAGAGGCGCGGGGGGCGGTGAGGCCGATCTTGCCCTTCGGGCTCCCGCCGTCACACTTGTAGTTCGCTTCGCCTGGGTCACATATCGATTCCAGCTGGACTACGTAGCGCCCAGGACTCGACCAGCAATTGCCGTCATCCCCGATCCCGGCTGCCAATCCCCAGAGCCGCCCCAGAGATTCCTGTTCCTAACCCCCAGGAGCATGGCGTTCTTTCGCTCGAGCCATCTGACTCCACGTTCAAATCTCTTATGATCCTCCGGATGCAACGAACTCGGGCACAATGGCTGTGGCTCACGTCAGGATGGTATGATTGTCCAGAGGATGGTGTTCCAGATTGAAGCAACAGAACCGACCTAACTCGGCTTCTCCGCGCACTCCAGATCCTGCCCCGGAGCCCAGGCCCCACGAGCCGGCCTGGGTATCGCTGGCCGTACTAGCAGGCGTCGCGGTCTTCCTCTACCTCGTTCGCTCTATCCTCCCACCATTCATCATAGCTGGAGTGCTCGCCTACGTCTTCAGTCCGTTGGTCGGTTGGATAGAGAAGCGCGGGAGGATGCGCAAGCCGTTCGCTGCCCTGATCTTCCTGCTAGCAGTCCTCGGCCCCATGGTGCTTGTTGGGTGGATAGTAGAGCCGGCACTGGCTCGGGAAACGAACGACCTTGCCACGGACGCTCCTAACATCATCAACAACCTGCTGATCCAGCTATTCGGTTCCAGTCGAGTGGACATCCTGGGTCAGACGCTGGACTCTCGGACCGTAGGCGTGTATCTCCAGCGAGGCATCCTGGATGCACTGGGCTCGCCACCTGGGGCCATACGCGCTGCCGCGGTGGTAGCGGAAGTGCTTCTGGAGGCATTCCTTACGCTGGTGCTGCTGGTCTACTTCCTGATCAACCCACAGCCGTTCGGTGTGATGGCTCTTCGATTGGTCCCGGCGGAGTACCGTGCGGAGTGGTTGTCGGTCGCGGGGAAGATCCACCTGGTGCTGGCGCGTTACGTGCGTGGCCTTGCTTTACTGGTGATGCTCATGTCCACAGTGACCTGGACAGGCCTCGCCCTCGTCTTCCATCTGCCCTACTCGCTGCCGATAGCCTTGGCCACTGGGTTCCTGGAGATCATCCCATTCCTGGGACCTGTAGCGGCGGGCACGATTGCAGCGGCGGTCGCGTTGTCCCACGGCGGCGTTCAGCTGGTTCTGTGGGTGGCGGTCTTCTACCTGGCACTTCGGCAGATAGAGGACCAACTGGTGATGCCCCTGGTTATTGGCAAAGTGGTCGAGATGCACCCGGCGATCACCATCTTCGCGGTTCTCGCCGGGACTGCACTCTGGGGAATTCTAGGGGCTCTACTTGGCATACCAGTCGCGGCGGCGGTCAAGGTAACGTTCGAGCACTTTCGCCCCACTTAATCCGGCAGCCACAGTTCGCCCTACCGGCGGCGCCTCTTTGGCTCCAACCGAGCAGGCCCTTTGAGGGGCAAGTCCTGGGTCCGCTGAGCCGGGGCGAGTTCTCTTTCGGGATGAGTCCACAGCCACCAGAGTAAAACGACAGACGGTACCAGAACCACCATCGAAGTAACCTGCGCCTGCTTGAACGGCCCTAGCACCAGCGGCTCGCTATTGCGAAGGAAGAAAACCAGGATCTGCCCAACCGAGTAGCCGATGAGATACACCGCAGTCATGAGGCCCGGCCTCGTGAGGCGCCTCCGCAAGAACCACAGGAGCGCGAAGAAGAGGATGTTGAACAACAGTTCGTAAACCGCGGCCGGCTGGTACGCGATTGTGTGGTCCGCGACGAAGGAATGGGGATTCCGATAGATAAAGCCCCACGGCAGCGTGGTGGGTGCACCCACGATGTCTCCGTTGATGATGTTTCCGATTCGGCCAAAGGCTTGGCCCACCACGGCAAGCAGAGCACAGGCATCCACGATCTTCCAGAAGGAGATCTTCTTCAAGCGAGCCATCACGTACAGCGTGGGGATCACTGCAAAAACGGCCCCAAAGAAGGCCATTCCGCCTTCCCAGGTGGCCAGAATCCGCCATGGTTGCTCCAGATATGGTCCAAGGGGCTGCTGCACGACGAAGTAGAGCCGCGCGCCTATGAAACCGGCCACGACTGATGGCCACACGGCGCTCCAGATATCATCCTCGCTCAGGCCGCGCTCTCGCGCATATGGGATCGCCACCCAGAGCCCAACCGCGATCCCGACTACGTACATGAGACCGTACCAACGGAAGGTAAGGGGGCCAATCTGCGCGAGGATTGGGTCTATGTTTACGATGATGAAACCCAGCATAGGCTGTTCAGCTCCTGCGTTGTTACTCTTGGCAGTCTACATGAAATTATAGTTCCCGTATTCCCCTCACGTCCAATGCTGGGCATGGTTCAGCAGGGCCGGTAGACTGTAACACCGTCGGTGAACGATGCCTACCGATGGTGACGACGGACCTGATCATGCAGAAAGGCCACGAGAAATGGAGCCGGCGCAGACGAGCGCCGGCTCCGCCCATCATCCCATCCGCTCTGCCAGATTCCGAAGGGTGCCGTCGATGAAAGCCCTCACCGCGGTTTCCACGTCATCTACGTCTGTAATGACCGGTTCGATACCATAGCCGCGCAGCGCGTTGTAGGCTCCCGTGCCCATGCCTCCCGCCAAAACCACGTCGCAGTCGCCAATGGCGGACGCCATCTCGTCGTATCGGCTGCGCGGGCCGGGCCCCACGCGATGCCCGGCGAAATGGTCGTTCGGATCGCGAGGCTTTGCCTCCTGGTCCTCCTGCGGCCGGCCATCTGGCACCTTATCCCGAACCTCCTGGCTCACGATCTTACGATCCTCCACCGAGAACACGATCACCTGTCTTGCCCGACCGAAGTCAGGCGCTATTTTCTCCCCGTCGTCTGAGACAACCGCTATCCTCATCAATAACCCTCCAACGTTGGCACGCTGGTTGCTCTTAAGAAAAGATGCTATGGAAGTAAACGAGCAACCATCCAGAAGAGAGCACGCCGCCGAACTGCTGGTCTTCCTATTTCTGGTCGTCCCCTCAATCATACTCGCTTATTTTACCCAGAATCTGGTCCAGGCCGGATTTGTTCTGGTCGCTGCCTCTACAATTCTAAGGGATCTCGCCCTGGTTGGCCTGATCCTATTCTTCGTCTGGCGCAACGGCGAACCCATCGCCGTGATCGGATGGGCAAGTCGGGGGGTCCTGGCAGACGTCGTTCTCGGGTTGATACTTTCACCGGTGGTGATCACCGGAATTGGGGTACTTGGGTCAACCCTGCAATCGCTCGGTCTCTCCGGTCCCCCAAAGACGCTGCCCACCTTCCTCAGGCCGCAGGGAACGGACCAGATCATCCTGGCCGTCCTGCTGGTCATCGTCGTTGCCATTTCAGAGGAAACCATCTTCCGCGGCTATCTGGTGGCCCGAATTGGCGAGGTGACGAGTAACATCCCGCTCGCCATCCTGCTGTCATCAGCGATCTTCTCGCTGGGTCACGCGTACGAGGGACTGGCCGGGATGATAGCTGTGGGGGTAATGGGGGCCGTCTTCGCTGTCCTCCTGGTATGGAGGAAGAGCCTGGTTGCCCCCATGATCATCCACTTTGCCAATGATTTCGCCGGAATCGTGCTGGTTTCATTGATCACGATGGGTCACTGAGAAGCCTCTCCTCCGCACGCCTTTGTTAGTCGCAGAACGGCTTTTGTGGTAACCTTCCCGCCAGAATCCCTTCGGCTTTCCGGAGGTTGTCCGCCGGGCCCAGGACGAGATTGCCTTTCCGGAACCCACGACCGAGGAAGTTCGGGGGAAATGGTGAGGGTGACTCATGGACCGAATTCACGTAGTTTTCGGAGCCACCGGCGCGATCGGCTCGGCGATCGTGCGAGAACTGGTGGCTCGGGGAGAACTTGTCCGCGCCGTAGCTCGCGACCCCGAGGAGGCAACCGATCTGCTTCCCTCTAAGGCGGGTGTGGTGGGTGGTGACGTCGAGTTGCCAGACGTCGTCCTGAGAGCCTGCGACGGGGCAACTATCGTGTACGATTGCGTCGGCACCCGGTACAGCAAGTGGGCGGAGTTCCTACCGAAAGCGACTGCCAACATCCTGGCAGGTGCACGCAAGGCCAGGGCGCGCCTGGTCTTTCCCGATAACGCATACGGGTACGGTCCCCTCCAGAACGTGCCGGCCTCGGAGGATCACCCTCGCGCCGCTACCACCAAGAAGGGGAAAATCCGGATCGAGTTGGAGCGGACACTCCTCGACGCTCACGCGCGGGGAGACGTCGCGGTGGTAATCCCGAGGTTTCCAGACTTCTACGGCCCAAACGTGACGAACCCGTTCGTTAGACCGATGTTTGAGGCTGCGCTGTCAGGGAAGACGGCGACCTGGCCCATGAGC
>JAJYKO010000241.1:5141-7543 GCA_021788565.1 Chloroflexota bacterium | reverse complement strand
CATCTCCACGGAAAGGAGATCCTTCGCTCCGCTCAGAATGACAGACCCGCTCGGTATGACGGGCCCGCTGGGGATGACAGACCTCCAGGGGATGACCGAGACATGGGCAGCATATGGGTGATAGCTGATGGCTGATAGCTGGTAGCTGGGAGGCTAGAAATGAATTTCGATCGGGGCCTATCCATCGGCCTCTTCATCTTCTCGTCGTGGGCACTCTACCTTGCGATCACCATGCCCAAGACCGCCATCAGGCAGACGGTGGGACCGGAGGTCTTTCCCATCATCATCTCCGTCTGCCTGATGCTGGTCTCCGTCGCCCTGTTCGTGAAGACCACCAGGGAAAAGGCAGTGGGCGCCCGCCGCTCAGAGCTGCCGGAGGGAATGGGGGAGGACCGTCGTACCCAGGCCCTGGCCCTACTCGGGATCGGCGTCTACGTCTTCGCTATGGAGCCGCTCGGCTACATAGTGTCGACAGCCCTCCTCTGCATCTACGAGGCCGCGGTATTCGAGACGGGACACTGGGTGCGGAACGTCCTGAGCGGAATCGGCTTCAGCGTGTTCGTGTACGCGACCTTCGTCAACTTCCTGAGTGTGCTGCTGCCCAAGGGACTCCTGGGATGGTGAGAGGAGTACAGTAGATGGACCAGTTCTTCTCCAACGTATCGATCGGCTTCAGCGTTGCGCTGCTGCCCGAGAACATCTTCTATTGCTTTGTGGGCGCAGTACTCGGGACCGTCATCGGTGTTTTGCCGGGTATTGGTCCCATCACCGCCATCGCCATCCTGCTACCCGCCACCTACAACTTGAACCCGACCACCGCTGTGATCATGCTGTGCGGCATGTATTACGGTGCCACCTACGGCGGCTCCACCACCTCTATCCTGATTAACACCCCCGGCGAGGCATCCTCCGCCGTCACCTGCCTGGATGGCTATCAGATGGCCAAGCAGGGGAGGGCGAAGGCGGCCCTCGCCACGGCAGCTATCGGGTCCTTCTTCGGCGGGACGGTTGCCACTGTCCTTCTGATGCTGATCTCGCCCCTGGTGGCTGCCCTTGCGCTGAAGTTCGCACCGCCCGAATACTTTGCCCTGATGGTGGTGGCCCTCACCATGGTCTCAGGACTCACTACCGGCTCGGCGGTGAAGGGACTGGTCTCTACCCTCTTCGGCCTGCTCCTCTCCATGGTGGGGCTGGACGCCCAGGCGGGTGCACAGCGCTTCATCTTCGGGATGCCCGAGCTGATGGAGGGGATAGACTTCATAGTCGTGGCCATCGGCCTCTTCGCCATCTCGGAGGTACTTATGGCCGCGGGAGTATTCAAGAAGGTTAGGCCCGAGGTGCTGAAGGTAAAGGGCAGCGTTTGGATCTCCTGGCAGGACCTGAAAGCATCGTTCCCTGCCTACGTGCGCAGCACCGCCCTCGGCTTCGCGATCGGCGCGTTGCCCGGTGCTGGTGGGACGACTTCCTCCTTCATGTCCTACGTGCTGGAGAAGAAGGTCTCCAAGCACCCCGAGCAGTTCGGGCATGGGGCCATCGAAGGGGTGGCAGGGCCCGAGACCGCGAACAACGCGGCGCACCAGGCGGCGCTGGTGCCCTTGATGACGCTCGGTATCCCGACCAGCGGGGTAACCGCGCTGCTCCTGGGGGCCTTCATGATCTATGGACTGCAGCCGGGGCCGCTGCTGTTCGAGAACAACCCGGAGTTCGTCTGGGGCGTCTTCGCCAGCATGTACGTGGGCAACGTGATCCTCTTGATACTGAACCTACCGTTGGTGAACGTCTTCGCCAAGCTGCTGGACCTGCCTGGCGCGGTCCTCTACTCGATGGTGATAGCCTTCTGCATCCTGGGGGTATACGGGCTGCGGCTCTCGATGTTCGATGTCGGGTTGATGCTCCTCTTCGGGATCATCGGCTACTTCATGCGGACCTACAACTATCCTATGGCCCCCACCCTGCTGGCCCTGATCCTGGGCGACCTGATGGAGCAGAACTTCCGGCGATCGCTGGCCCTCTCGGCGGGCAACCCGGCGATCTTCGTCACCAGGCCGATCACCGTGGCACTGCTGCTGATCGCGGTCGTGATTCTCTTCGGCCCCATGGTGATGAAATCGTGGCGGAACGCGCGGGCGCAGGTGGCGGCGGAGGTCGAGGCCGAAGCTGGCTGATCGCTTCGACGCGGATATTTGGAGCACGAAAAGGCCCGCGAAACGGCGCGAAAAGCACGGAATCGAGGGCCTCTTTCGTGTCCTTCGTGAGCCAAGGTCAACCGCTGTATCAGGCGGATCCTGACCCCTGGACAGGGCTTTCTCAAAGTCGCTCACGGCTGTCATTCCGAGCGAAGCGAGGAATCTCTCCAGCGTCGTCACGCGGGCGGCAGGCTCCGCCGGAGAGACCCTTCGCTC
>JAJYKO010000241.1:0-5131 GCA_021788565.1 Chloroflexota bacterium | reverse complement strand
AAGCCCTAGCCCCCTGGAAGATTGGCCGTGACAGGGCACTACTCTCCTGGTGTAAGATTATCATCCACCGGGCTTCTCACCAGGGCCGCGTGGGATCCCGCGGTCCGGCGCGCACGTGGGGCCCGGCACAACTCATCCAGGCAGGTAAGATGGGAGGGCTTGTTGGCAGATCAGACACCGCCTAACGGTGGAGCGTTATTCCAGGGACCGCTGGCCGGCGTCAGGGTGATAGACCTGGGGACGGTGTTCGCCGGGCCCTTCGCGGCCAGCCTCCTGGGCGACTTCGGCGCCGACGTCATCAAGGTGGAGCTCCCCAGGGTGGGCGACACCGTAAGAGGGATCGCGCCGGTGGTGCAGGGGGTTCCCGGGCCGTGGACGACCCTCTCGCGGAACAAACGGTGCATCAGCCTGGACATCCGCACTGACAGGGGCAAGGAGCTGTTGAAGCGATTGATTGCCACGGCAGACCTGGTGGTTGAGAACTTCCGCCCCGGAACCCTCGAGAACTGGGGTCTGGGCTACGACGTGTTGAAGGCGATCAATCCCAGGCTGATCATGATCCGTATCTCCGGCTACGGGCAGACCGGTCCCTTCCGCGAAAAAGCGGGGTTTGGCACGCCTGCCACGGCCTTCAGCGGGCTCACCTACATGCAGGGGTACCCGGACAGGCCGCCCGTCAGCCCGCCCTTCCCCATGGCCGACTACGTCACCGGCATCTTCGCCGCGATGGCCGCCGCGATGGCCCTTTACCATCTGAAGGCCCACGAAGGAGCGGCCGGGCAGCAGGTGGACCTGGCGCTGTACGAGGCGGTGTTCCGTATCCTTGAGACTCCCATCGTCCAGTACGATCTCACCGGGGTGGCCAGGGAGCGAGCGGGCCATGCCCTGCAGGAGTCCGCGCCGGCCGGGGCTTTCCAATCCAGGGATGGCAAGTGGATGATCATCGTGACCAGCACGGACCGCACCTTCGCTCGCCTGGCGGAGGTGATGGGCCGGAGCGACCTGCTCAAAGACCCTCGCTTCGATATCAACCCTCACCGTGTGGCGCACCGTGAGGAGATTCTGGGCATCGTCCAGGAGTGGTGCTCGCGCTATTCCTACGAGGATCTGATGAAGCTTCTGGACGACAACGGGGTGCCCGTCAGTCCTGTTCCCAGCATGGCAGACATCTTCCAGGATCCGCAGTATCGGGCCAGGGAGAGCATAATCCAGGTGGAACACCCGGTGCTGGGAAAGGTGAGTATGCCGGGTATCGTGCCCAAATTCTCCGATACCCCCGGCACCGTCCGTTTCGCCGGTCCTGCGGAGATCGGCGCGGACAATCGTGACGTCTACCAGGGCGAGTTGGGTCTGAGCACGGACGAGATCGATGCCCTGAAGGCAGAGGGCGTAATTTAACAGGGTGATAGGTGATAGGTATTGGGTGTTAGGGGCCGGTCTCCCAACACCCAATACCCAACACCCATAACCCGACCGGAGGTCGAGATGCAGCTACCGAAGCACGTTCACATCATGGAGGTGGGGCCGAGGGACGGCTTTCAGGCCGAGCACGAGTGGATCCCCACCGAGAAGAAGATCGAGATCCTCAACGCCCTTTCGAGGACGGGCATCCCCGAGATCCAGGCAACCTCCTTCGTCCACCCTAAGGCGGTGCCTCAGCTGGCCGACGCCGAGCAGGTGATGATGGGGATCGAGAGGCAGCCGGGGGTGCGCTACCAGGTGCTGGTGCCCAACATGCGCGGGCTGCAGAGGGCGATCTCCTGCAAGCCGGACGGCGTGCATCTCATGATGTCCGTCAGCGAGTCGCATAACCGCTCCAACGCCAACCGCTCCATCGAGGACTCCTTCAGAGAGTTCGAGCAGATGGTGCCGGTGGCTATGGAAGCCGGGATCCGGGTGGAGGCCGGCATGGCGGTGGTCTTCGGCTGTCCCTTCGAGGGAGAGATACCGTGGTCGCAGCTGGATGGAATCATCTCCCGCTACCACGCGCTGGGAATTCGCCGGATGAGCCTGGGGGACACCGTCGGCGTCGCCAATCCGAGGCAGACCTACGACCTCTGCTCACGCCTGCTGGACAGATACCCTGACGTGGAGTTCACCCTGCACCTGCACAACACCCGGGACATGGCCCTGGCCAACGTCGTGGCAGCTATGCAGGCGGGGATGACCTGCTTCGACGGGGCAATCGGCGGGCTGGGCGGGTGTCCATACGCACCCGGGGCAACTGGGAACGTCTCCACCGAGGACCTGGTGTATATGATCCAGGAGATGGGGATCGAGACTGGGATCGACATCGACAAGCTGCTGGCGGTCTCCCGGATGCTCCAGGAGGTGATCCCCCACAAGTTGGATACCGCGCTGCTGAAGGCCGGCAAGCGTACTGACCTGAAGCCCGCCCCGAAGGAACAGGAGAAGATAGGATAGCTTCGCAGGAGGAAAGCATAGTGCCACGAGTGCTAGTCACATCCAGTTTCGTGAAGCCGGACGGCGAGGCCCACCGACGGCTGCAGACTGCCGGCCTGGAAGCCGTCTTCAATTACTGCGAGGGAAGCCGCTCAGAGGATGAGCTGATTGGCCTGCTCCAGGGGATCGACGGCGTTGTGGCCGGAGTAGACCCCTTCACCGCCAGGGTACTGGACGCCGCCCCGCAACTGAAGGTGATAGCCCGCGTCGGTGTTGGGTACGACGCCATCGATGTGAAGGCCGCCACCAGGCACGGTGTAGCCGTGGCCATCAACCCGGGCGTGAACCGCCACGCCGTTGCCGAATACGCCTTCGCACTCATGCTCTACTGCTCCCGCCGCCTTGCGGAGAGCCTCTCCGAAGTTCGAAAGGGCGGCTGGAACCGCCATGAAGGAATCGACCTGGCCGGGCGAACCCTGGGGATTGTCGGGATGGGGACCATCGGCAAGGAAGTGGCCCAGCGAGCCAGGGCCTTCGAGATGCGGATCCTCGCCGTCGACGTTCTGCGGGACCGCCAGTTCGCCGAGGAGCACGGGGTGACCTACGTGCCCCTGGAGCAGTTGCTGCGAGAGAGCGACTTCGTGACCATCCACGCCTTCCTGGATGCCGGCACCCGCCACCTGATCAACGACGAAGCCCTGGCCCTCATGAAGCCCACGGCCTACCTGATCAACACGGCCCGCGGCGGCCTCGTGGATACCAAGGCCCTCTATCGTGCGCTGAAGGAGAAGCGAATCGCTGGGGCAGCACTGGACGTCTTCGAGCACGAGCCGCTGGAGGCCGATAATCCGCTGCGGGATCTGGACAACGTCTATCTGTCTCCCCACATGGCTGGTTCCAGCTCGGACGCCGTACATGCGTCAGCAATGGAGGCAGTGGAGAACGTGATCCGGCGGCTGCACGGCGATCGCCCCGGCTACACGGTGAACCCGGAGGCGCTGGGGCGGTAGCCACTGCTGTCGTGACTGGAGACAGGCCAAAGGCTATGCCAACCACGGAGACACGGAGAACACGGAGGTCCAGGGAATCTCCGTGTTCTCCGTGTCTCCGTGGTGAGCCCGGGTCTCGGATGTTTGGCGCCAACTATGCCGCATGATCTTCCTGTCTATGCTTCTGTGGCTGCCGGCCACCGTTTCCCTTGGCGAGGTTCTCTCGAGGCACTGCCCTCGGACCATACTTGTTGGCATACACCTGAGTGAACTCCGCGCCGAATAGGAAGATTTGGGCCGAGTAGTAGATCCAGACCAGCAGCACCACCAGTGAGCCCGCCGCGCCGAAGGCGGAGCCTATGCTGGCCCGGCCGAGGTAGAAGCTCAGTCCCAGTTTGCCGAGGGTGAAGAGGAGCGCAGTAAACAGCGCTCCCAGCCAGACATCTCTCCAGGCGACGGTCGTGTCCGGCAGGAACCGGAAGATGGCCGCGAACAGTACGGTAATCACCGCGAATGATACGAGGAAGTCGACGGTCTGAGGAAGGAAACCACCCAAGCCGGCCGGAAGCATCGAGCCGAAGAAGGCGGCTATCGCGGCCAGGGCCGTACCCATCGCCAGCAATAGCAGCAGCAGAACCCCCATTCCCAGCACCATCAGGAAGGTGAGTGCCCTCTGCTTCGCCATATTTCGGATGCCTGTCGAGCGCCCCCTGACTCCCCACACCACGTTCAGGGAGGACTGGAGTTGCCCGAAGAGGCCGGCGGCGCCGAGCAGCAGCGTCGCGACGCCGATGACGGTGCCGATGATGCCGGACTCCCGCTTGTTTGCCGCCTGGAGCAAGGACTGGACTACCTGCGCGGCTTGCGGGCCGACTATCCCCTGGACCTGTCCCGCGATCTGGCCCTGGGCGGCCTTCTCTCCGTAGACCAGCCCTGCAATGGATATGGTGATCAGCAGCAGGGGGCCGATGGAGAAGATCGCATAGTACGCCAGAGCCGCGGCGAGTGTCGAGGCGTTATGCCTGCTCCACTCGCTGTAGGTGTCCTTCAGTACGTTAAAGACAGCCCTCGGGTTCATGAAATCCCTCCTCCCCAAGTTCTCACGTCACGACATGAAGGCGCCCAGAAGGCAAGCGCTGTGCCGGGCGTCGGAGAGAACGGACGAGTGGGGCCCTACGACAGCAGGTCCACCTCCGTGCCGATATTGTTGGCGAGGGCCTTGCGGTACACCATGCTCGCCACGGCCATGTCCTGGATGGCGATGCCGACGGACTTGTAGACGGTGATCTGGTCCGGAGAGGTACGGCCGGGCTTCTGCCCCTCCACCACCTCGCCGAGCTCGTCGGATAGCTGCTCGGCTGTCACCTTGCCCTCAGCCATCGGCACCAGTAGATCGCCGGCTTCCTTGAGAGCGGCGTCCCTGGAGTCCACAACCACCCGCGCCCTGGCTATCACCTCGCTGGCCAGCTCACGCACGTCCGGCGCGTGGGCGCCGACGCCGTTGATGTGGGCGCCGGGCTTCAGCCAGGCATACTCGACTATCGGGGTTCTGGAGGTGGATGTGGTCACGATCACGTCGGCACCCCGAATGGCTTCTTCCCCGGAACCGACCACCTGGATGGTCGCCGAGACGGCGGGCTGCATCTCCTGGCGGAATTTCTCGGCATTCTCCGGGTTCCTGTCGAAAACTCGCACCCGCTCGATCGGGCGGACGGCAACCATGGCCATCAGGTGGTGCC
>JAJYKO010000240.1 GCA_021788565.1 Chloroflexota bacterium | reverse complement strand
TACTGCCCTCCTGGCCGGGGGGATCGTCCTGGCGCTGCTTGGCATCGGATGGATGGTGGTCAACGCCACCGCCGGACTTTTGGAGCCCGGCGGCTTCGTGCTCGGGCTGATCTTCCTCTCGGTGTTCGTGGTACCGATGGTGGCGGCAGGGCTGATTTTGCGGAGGCGAGGGGCAGCGGAGGAGGGCGATGATGTAGCATTCGAACAGCGGCGCAAGCTGTTCGAGCAGGACAAGATCTTCCGCCAGCTACTCCAGCGCGAGTCCCACATGGCGGGCGAACTGCTGGGAAGCATGGCCTCGGGATCGGAGGGAGAAGCCGACGACGCGTTGCGGCAGGCACGGCTCGCCCTGACCGAGCTGGAGAAAGCCGCGTCTGAGGCGATTGGCGAAACCACCTGGTTGGAGGCGGCCCCACTGGACCCGCGCGATTCGCGGGACGTGGCCAGATACGACGATCTGCTGCTGGCAGCGATCCGGCGGATACGCGAGTCGGCCGGCGCGGGGCAGCACGCGGATTCCGCGACTGCTGAGGAACTACTGGGGTTGGCCCGCTCGGCACAAAGACAGTTCGCCCTGCGACAGGACCTGGTGCTTCGGGGACGGAGACTTCCGGCCGCGAGCCCGCTGCACCTCTTGAAGGGGGAGGCTCCCGAGCCCGGCAGGACAGCACCCGAGTCGCTGAGGCCGGGCGCAGCGGTCAGCCATGGGCTCGACGACTACCTGGTGACGGCCCGCCTCACCTACTTTGCCGAGGGGCGGGAGTGGTACGCCCTGGCCCTCAGGGGCGAGGCTGGTGAACGGCGACTACAGGTAGAGCCGGGGACTGATTCGCTTATCTTCATGGAGCCGGCGAAGACTGGCGTCCTACCCGGGAAGGTGGAGGAGAGCGGCACCGCCAGCGTATCCGTGGACGGTCTGGGGTCCGGCGCGGAGGGGGTTGTGGTGGACTACAGGCGGACGCTCGGAGAGGACGGCTTCACCGGTTGGTGGGAGCGATGGCCGGAGGGCGAGCGGGCCTACACCGGCCCGCAGATAGGGCTGACGGAGATACAGCTCTGGCCAGCGGCAGTTGGCGGCGGCTGAGTCAGCACCCGCCGCGGGTCTCTCGGCCACCCGGGCTCAGGCTCTCCTTCAAGGGCTTCAGACTACCATCGGAACAAGCGGGCTCGGAATCAGCAGTGTTCCAACCGCTCGAGAATGGGGCACTTGAAGGGGTCTCGGTCGCTCACGGCGCCCCTTCTTTCGGTCTGACCAGCATCACTGGAATGCACGATTCCCGCATCACCTGATCGGCTACGCTGCCGAAGACCATCCGGCTGACGCCCGAGCGGCCGTGGGTAGACATGGCGACCATGAAGGCTTTGTGTACGCGGGCGCAGTTGACGATGCTCGCGGCCGGCGCCCCGTACAGGACCTCCCAGTTGGTGTCGATATCCTTGGCTTGCCAGGCACTCGCCAGCCTGGAAAGGTACTCCTCGGCATTCCTCTGGTCATCCTGCGCCGAACGGGGAACGATGAGGACGTCTGCCGTCGACAGCCCCGTGTCTAGCACCTGGATCAGGTAGACCTCCGCGTGCAGGCGGCTGGCGAGGTTCTCCACGTAGGGTAGGACCCCCTCGGAAAGCTTGGACCCGTCAAGAGGTACGACGATCGTGATCATTTCCGCCCTCCTTCAAAGCACAAAGGCCATCCCGGTTAGCTGTCGCTAACTTGGGCTGGCCTCTTCTCCACTCTCCTGGAAGAAGCGCGAACCGGAATCATCAACCTGGGTCGTGTTGCCCATGTACCAGGCTGTGCCGGCATCCTGGCCTGCTGCTGGTCTGGGCATCGTCCACCGCCCGTCACGCCCTCTGCTGAACCAGGGCGATTCCGTTAAAGCTGAGTACGGTGGGCTTCGATCCGACCATGGTCTCCAGGTGCACCGGCCTACCCCAGAGGCGATGAATGTGGACCAGGGTTCGGTGGGCGTAGTCCAGGTCCAGGGGCTTTCGGTCGCTGTTGGAGTCGTGGGCAAGAAAGAGCTCCCCTTGGTGTCGGTAATCGGCGTCCATCACCAGGATCGAGGGGACACCCAGGCCGCTGAGTTCCTCCACAAGGGCTGCCCGCACCTCCTCCCAGCCGGAGTCCTGCACCTTCCAGGAACCGTCTGCCCGCTTGACGTCTCCCTCGAAGGCATAGAGATAGAGGTCCATCTCGTCCACCAGTTCTTCCGTCAGGAAGGCCCGGACGAAGTCGGCGTCCCGGTACTCGGCGGCCACGGCGAAGAGCTTTGCCAACCCCTCGCCCCCCCGCCGTCTGAAGGGCTCGCCGTACCAGGTCCTCTCCTCCTCGGGTTCCTGCCAGCGGCGCTCGATATCTCGCCACAGCTTGTAGCCGACCCCGTACGGATTGATAGCGAAGCGGTGGCCCTGGGAAACCAGAGACGCGTGGAGCTGCCGGAAGCGCACGTGCTCGTCCGGAGTGAGGGGGGCGTGCTCCAGGATTCGCTCGTGCCAGAATGCGGCGTACCCCTCGTTCATCACCTTCGTGCGCATGTTGGGGTAGAAGTAGAGCCACTCCTCGCGGACGATGTGGAGGAGGGTTCGCTGCCAGCCCTCCAGCTTGGGCGAGGCCTCGGCCAGGAAGCGCAGCAGGTCTCGCTCGGGCTCTGGCGGGCTCCGCCGCTCCCCCGGCCTTTGCTCGGCCCCTCTCGCCGAGAGGTGCCACAGATCGTCGTACTCTGACATCGGCTCCTCGGATGGGTGTAGCCTCTCGTGCTCATACTCCTCAGAACCCTTTCGCCGAAAGAGGGTGGAGGTGGGGTCCACGTGGAGGGCGATGGATAGGGCTGCGTCTAGCGTCTCTTCCACCGCCTCGACTCCCTCCTCCCGCTCGAGCTGTTGGACCGTCTCCGCGTGAAGTCTCGCGCTCTCGTCCATCTGCCGATTCGACTCTCGGAAGTAGATGTTGCGGCGGAAGAAGTCGGCGTGGGCCAGGACGTGGGCAACCACCAGCTTCTGCTCGATGAGGCTGTTGGTCTCGAGGAGGTAGGCGCGGCAGGGATCAGTGTTCAGGACCAGTTCGTATATCCTCTCCAGTCCGTAGTCGTAGCGGGTCTTCTGACGGTGGTACTGAGCCCCGTGGGTCCAGTGGGGAAATCGGGCAGGGAAGTGGTAGGCGGCAAGCTCGTACATCGCCTCTGCCGGCACGGCCTCGAACAGCACCTCAGGAGGTTGAAGACCGAGCCCGCGGGCGACACCTGCGAGAATTTCAATTGCCTCTTCGAGAGCAGCATGCTCCTCGGGTGTCATCGTGCAAGCTCCTTGTGGCGCTGGGCCATGAACTGTCTGAGCGCCGGCCAGACGTCGTCGCGGTGGCCGATCTGCACCATCACGAAACGTGACTCGTTGGAGAAGGCCCTGGCATAGAGCGCACCCAGAGGAGCCCACGACTCCATGGCCTCCAGTCGGGTCACCTCGGCCCAGTGTCCGTAGTGGGTGACCTCCCCGTACCCCACAAGGTTGCTCGCCTCGATGAGCCTCCTAACCAGAGGCAGGCAGGCCTCGTCGTCCCAGTTGTATCCGTCGGAGAACAGGAAGGGATAGATGTTCCAAATCGACGGGTCAAAGCGCTGGGCTATGATCTCCAGTGCCAGGGAGTACGCGGAGCTCATGCGGGTGCCCCCTGTGCCTCCCTGATGGAAGAAGGTCTCTTCATCCACCTCCTTGGCCTCGGTATGGCATGTGATGAAGACCACCTGCACCCCCGCGTAGCGCCGCCTCAGGAAGCGGACCATCCAGGTGTAGAAGGTGCGGCAGAGGTAGGCCTCGAAGTCCCCGATGCTGCCCGAGACATCCCGCATGGCGAAGACGACAGCGTTACGTCTCGGCTCGGTGGTCTCCTCCCAGCTGCGGTATCGGGGGTCCTGCGTGGGATCGATATCCCAGTTTGGGCTGCCCATGCGGGCGTTGCGCTTGTAGGCCTCTATCAGGGTCCTCCGAGCATCCAGGTTGGCCTGGGGACCGACTCTGCGGATCGTGTCGTAGCGGACGGAGGTTACGGCGATCTCCTCCTTGCCCTTCTCCTCCAGGTCGGGCAGGTCAAGATCCTCGAAGGCGAGGTCGATCAGATCGTCCACGGTGATCTCGGCCTCGTAGTAGTCGAAGCCCGGCTCCTGTCCCGCCTCCTTGCCCGACGAGGCCCTGGCGCGACCGATCTCGGTACCGGGGAGAGTGCGGGAGGAAGTCTGGTCCCTTGAGGCCTCGTCTCCCTGCCCCACGTGACGGTCCTGGTAGGGGTCGAAGCGGAAGCGGGGAAGCTCAATGCCTCGGATGGGGACCTTGACCAGCTTGGACCCATCGGAGGTGACGATGTCCTCGTGGCTGATGATCTCGGCCAGGTTGGCTTTCATGGCCTGGCGGACCCGCTGATTGTGGCGCAGGACGTCCCTGCGGGAGCGGTGGTGGAAGTCCCAGGGCTCGCTGGTCAGCGTGAAGTGGAAGAGCTTGGAGTTCATCTTCGGCACCTCACCTGTAGAGGGGCTGGCCTGCGTGGTTGAGCAACTCCCTCGTACGCGGCTCGCAGTACCGCTCCTCAGAAAAGCACACAGGCCACCTGTCCTATCCGGATCGGTACTCCAGGTGGCCACCACACGAAGCTAACAAGCGCCTTTCGAGCCGCCTCTTTGTCTTCCCGCGATCGGCCGCCATCTGTGTCGGGCTCGAGTGCTTCGTCCAAAGCAATCTAGCACAGGATGGCGTGACATACAACCCCTATAATCTGATTAACATGGCCTAATCAGGCTGATGAGGCTCCGTCCCGCGGCAGCTTGAAATCGTCGGCGCGGTAAGAGCGCACGCAGGGACGTGACGCCTCGACTCGGAATCCCATCGGCTCGCCCTCGTTTCAGATCGATTTTCTAGGGCAGCTTCCTGTGGCGGCCGTTACTACGATTGAAGAGACGGAGCACGAGCCCTTCCCTAGGGGCAACCCGCAGGTCAGGCCACTCCACCGGGCCCGTGCGCTGCATGTCCGTGTCCACCTCTACCGACGCACCCGCCGAGAGGTGGCCCAAACCAAGCACATGGGGGTCCGAATCGAAGTTCAGGACTATCAGGAACCGGTCGGCCCCTGGAAGAGAGCGCAAATATGCGTATACCTCATCCGCCCCCAGGTCCAGGGAGGTGTAGTCGCCCCCATGTAGAGACGGCTCCTCCCGCCGCAGACACGCCAGCTTGCGGTTGAGGGCGAGGATCGAAGACGGGTCCTTGTCCTCGGACGCAACGTTGGTCACGGGGTAGTCTGAAGCCAGAGGCAGCCAGGGCATCGACCCCGGCGGCGCGAAGCCGGAGTTCGGGCCGCGGTCCCACTGCATCGGCGTGCGCACGGGGTCCCGACCTATGACGTGCGCGATTTCGGGCTGCAACCTCGCGGTGGGATCCTGCACATACTCCGGCGGGATCTCCACGTTCTCCATCCCGATCTCTTCACCGTAGTAGATCGTAGGCGTGCCGCGCAGGGTGAGAATCAGCATGTTGGCGAGCCGAGCCATGTCTCTTCCCACCCTCGTCGCCACTCGATTCCGGTCGTGGTTACCGAGGACCCAGTTCGGCCACGCGCCCTCGGGAAGCATCCCCTCATATGTATCGACGGCCCGCCGGACGACCTGGGCGGCCCAGGGAAGGGAGATTAGCTGGAAGTTGAACGGCAGGTGACACTCGTCCAGGTTTGGTCCGTAGTAGGAGAGGAGCCTGGGGTTGTCCAGATAGACCTCGCCGATCAAGATCCGATCGGGGTAGCTGTCCGTCAGGCGGCGCATCTTCCGAACGATCTCATGGGTCTCCATCAGGTCGATCGTATGGATATGTCGCAGACTGTAGTAGGGGTCTACTCCGTCCCAATCGGGGTTTGGAGGCTCGTCCCGAAACTCCGCGTCCTCCACCAGTCGTGAGATCACGTCGACCCGGAAGCCGTCGACTCCCCTGTCCAGCCAGAAGCGCATCACCTCGAACGCGGCCTCGAGGACGTCCTGGTTCCGGAAGTTCAGGTCGGGCTGCTCCTTCAGGAAATGGTGGAGGTAGTACTGCCCCGTTCGTTCATCCAGGGTCCAGGCCGGCCCCCCGAAGACACTCAACCAGTTGTTGGGCGGACCGCCACTCCGGGCTGGGTCGTGCCACACGTACCAGTTCCGCTTAGGGTTGTCGCGGCGGCTTCTGCTCTCGAGGAACCATGGGTGCTGATCCGACGTGTGGTTGGGAACCAGGTCTACGATCAGCTTGAGACCGCGGCGGTGAGACTCCTCGAGAAGATAATCGAAATCCTCCATCGTCCCGAAAGCCGGATCCACACTTGTATAGTCTGTGATGTCGTACCCGAAGTCTTTCATCGGGGACGGATAGAAGGGCGAGAGCCAGATCGCATCTACACAGAGGCTCCGCAGGTAATCCAGCCGCCAGGTGATGCCGGGCAGGTCGCCAATGCCGTCCCCGTTGCTGTCCTGGAAGGATCGCGGGTAGATCTGATAGACGATCGCCTTCTGCCACCACCTCAGGTCACGCCTTTTTCCGCTGTGCATGTGTCCTCTCCGATCGGGGGAACAGCCTCGTTTGGTCCACCAGCCAAACTCCAGCATCCGAGGATTCTCGAGAGATCCGTAGATGAAAGAAACTCGCACCCGCCATGCCACGAGTTCGATGGCGTGCCAAGGTGGGAGGGCGCGTGAGCGGGACGCTGCGCTCGCTCGCGTCCCGTGCCCGCTCGCCACGAGGCTCGCCCTCCCCGTCGCTTCCGCCCGAACTGTGACATGATCCTCAAACCATGCCCCGTGGGTGCGACCTGGGCACACGTAGTGCTCCATGGGAATCCAACCGCGAGGTCCGGCACGAGAAGAGTCGGAGCTTTCCACTGTGCCGGCGCAAAATCCCGGTGAAAGGAGACGATTGATGAAACGGTTGTTGATCGGAGCCGTTGTCGGATGGCTGACAGCACGCTGGTACTACCGAAGCGAGCCCAGCACAACGCGTGATCTGGCAGGGCGGCAGAGCAGGAACCTCGGCGAGCGTGCACACTCTGTCGCCGAAGTGACGGGTGAGGTCGCACGAGAACTGGCCGAGGAGGCCAGGGCAGGCGCCAAGATAGAGGGTAACAACCTGGGGGACAAAGCACATCGGATCAGACACGCCGCGACGGGCTAAGACACCTTTCGCATGGGGGATTACTGGCATAAGGTCCGTCGGGGCAGGTCTAGCCCTGCGGCTTCAGCCCAGGGCTGATAGGATGAGGCGCCTCTTCTGAGCATCCTGGGCGGCCGCCTCTACGGCGTCGTCTCCACGGAATAGCGGTAGTGGGCTGGCTGGGTGGTGTAGCGGGTCAACGCCGAGACCACCAGCACGGCTTTTTGCAGCTTGCCATCGGGGTTGGGAATCTCCACGTCCAAGCTGTTCGAGGACGGCAGTTGTAGCTGCTTCACGGTGATCCGGTCGCCGAACTCTATCAACTGCAGCGAGAAGCGCTGCGGGAGTTGGCCGTCGGTTCGGATGAAGCCCATGGGGAGCCAGCCACCATCGTCGTTCTCG
>JAJYKO010000239.1 GCA_021788565.1 Chloroflexota bacterium | reverse complement strand
AAATCGGTGAATGGCGCCCGCATGGTCCTGTTGAACCTCCTTTGGGATCCCTGCGGTTGAAACCGCGGGCAATCCGAACAAAGTCCGCCTTCGCGGACTGAGACGCAGCTTACCCCACCCGAACAGGCCACAGTTGAGCACCGAAACGTGAGGGTCAGCTTCCGGGTGGGGAGGGCCAGTGCAAGGGCTCGCCGGGCCGGCCCACCGGCACGAGTGCGCCGGCCCGGGCTAACTGCTGGTCGTCCCAAGAGATCAGAGGCGTGGAGTGGACGCTAGCGGCCAGGACGTAGTGAGCGTCGGCCCCTCGCAGCAGCAAGTCGCTGGCGAGGGCTGCTGCCTCTTCTTCTTCCTGAGCCTCCCAGGTGACCACCTCCAGGCCGATCCCGACACCCCGCGGGGCCAAAAGGAATTCCAAAGCCTTCTTGCCAGCCGCAGGGTCGGCGGCCAGGCGGGCGATGGCTCCGGCCACTTCGGCCAGCACCAGACCGGGCCCCACCAGTTCGGCTCCCTCGGCCAGCTGCCGGGCCATCCATTCGCGGGTGGCGCTGTGGTGCAGGTCGGAGCGGACGAGGTACGCCACCCAAACGCTGGCGTCGATCACCACCGACGCCCCTCCCCGACGACCTGCACCGCATCGACAGGATCAGGGCGCACGCGCTCGATGGCATCGCCGATCCCGTCAGCTTTCGCCATCACCCTTTCGATCTCCTCGGAGGATAGCTTCCTCCTCGGCGGCACCAGATGAGCCAGCACCCGACCATAGTGGGTCACGGCCACTCTCTCTCCTTCCGAGACCTCCTTGAGTATCTCCGTCGTCCTCTCCTTCAGTTCCTTGACTCCCACGCTCCTCATGGCTTGCCTCCCTGGCGACTGTGGTGATACCATTGTATCACCTTACGGCCTGGCACCGCGGGGACCTCGTTCGCCGCTGTCAATCTGGGTCCGTGGCACGCGCCAGCAGCCCCACGAAGTCGTAGTTCACGCTGGTCACCCCGAAGTCCGGCTCCCGCTGGAACGGCCGGCGCAGGTAGTGAACGCAATGCGCGCCGCCGGGCAGGAACTCGACTATGGCCAGTATGAAGTCCTCGGGCTTGTTGAGGGAGAAGAGCACCTCGTTCCTGGTGACGGTGACGGTGTCCGCACCCGCCACGCGCCCCTTCACCTCGATGAAGCGCAGCTTGCCGGTGCCGGGAACGCGGCTCTCGACGTCGTACCCCAGCTTCTCGGCCTCCCGATCCATTGGCTCGTACCCCAAAGCCCGCTCCGTCGCCATAACTACGGCGCGGGCGTGCGCGGCAGCGGCCTCGGTGTCCACCGGCGAGGCGGGGATCATGAGGGACTTGCCCGTCAGCCTGGCGATCAGGCCGGCCGGCACAACCAGCATCCCGCCCAGCACCACCGGAGGCAGCGGGGAGATCTGCCGCTCCAGCTTGAGATCCTCCATCCGCTTCTCCAGACGAGCCTGAAGGGTGTCCGCGCGTCTGCGGGCCTCCCCCGAGTTGAGTCGGGCTCCGGTCTTGCCGGCCCGCTCCTGGAGCTTCAGCTGCTCGGCCCGGTAGTCCCAGTAGCCGATCTCCTTGGTCAGCCGCTCCTTCACCGCCGCCTCGGTCTTCGCCACCAGCTCCAGCTTTCGGTGGCGCACCTCGGCCAGGTGCTCGGGCACCACCTTCGCGACGGCGTGAGCCCGCGCCTTCTCCTCCAGCTCCCGGCCGATCCAGCCGCACTCCGGACGGGCCAGGATCTCCTCGGCGCCGGGCTCCCTGTCGGAGAGCGGCCGGTAGTCAAGGTAGGGCGCGTACTGAAGATGGCGGGCGCTGCCGGCGGCGTCCAGCTCCACGTAGAGTAGCCGCTGCGAAACGATGCGCCGCTCCCCGGAGCGGGTGAGGCTCGCGTCCTGGATCGCGTGCTCCAGATAGAACACCACGCGGGGCTGGGTGCCCGGGTCTCGCTCGTCCACCAGCACCGCTCCCCGCCGCAACAGGTCGCGGTGGCGCTCCAGGGTGAGGTCGAGGGTGGCATCGAGGAGCGGGTGGCCGGGGCAGACGAAGGCCGCGAGGGGCTGGCCCTGTGGGGCGACGAGCGACTTCTCGAAGGCGATCCGTTCATACCTCGACAGCACCGGCTCGCCGAGGCCGATCAGCCGGTCCCTCTGTCGAACAGGCGCGGGGACGTGGGTGACCTCGTAGCGGCGGGGCTCGCGCTGGCGGACAGCGCCGCCCAGACGCCCGAAGGCCTCCAGGAAGAAGGACTCGACGTAGTGCGGCTGGAGCCGCCTGGCCTCGGCTCGCTCCATATCCTCCCGGACGCGGTGAACCTGGCTGGCGTCCATGGCGTCCTGGACCAGGGCCCGCTGCTCCAGCAGGTCCTGGAGGTGTCCGCGGTCGAAGGCGCTGGCCACCACCCTGGTCAGGCGCGCCCGCACCTCCGGCTGCTCCCCGTAGCGGATAGCCTGGATCAGCAACTCGCGTAGAGCCCTGCCCTCGAACTGGATCTTGCCCAGGACGTCGAAGACCTGCCCACCCAACGCCTCGCGCGCCTGCTCCAGTTTCTCCAGGAGCGTCCTGTAGACGTCGCCTTCGCGGGTCTCCTGCGCCACCAGGTTCCACAGATGGCACACCTCGGTCTGTCCGATCCGATGGATGCGGCCGAAGCGCTGCTCGATCCGGTTGGGGTTCCATGGCAAATCGTAGTTCACCATCAGGTGGGCGCGCTGGAGGTTGATGCCCTCTCCCGCGGCATCGGTGGCCACCAGAACCTGGACCTGAGGGTCGTGCCTGAAGGACTCCTGAGCCCTCATCCGCTCCTCGCGCCCCATGCCGCCATGGATCGTGACCACCGCCTCCGGCCGGCCGAGGAGGGTGCTGATGCGGCCGTTCAGGTAGTTCAGGGTGTCGCGGTACTCCGTGAATATCACCAGCTTCTGGTGGGGTGAGGGCACCGGGCGCGGGATGGGTCCAGATCCGTAGGGGGCCTTCTCCTCTGCCACCTGGACGGAGAGCGCCGCCGGCGTGAAGATCTCCGCCAGCAGGCTCGCCAGCTCGCGCCATTTTCGGTCCTCGCCGCCGCGGCGCACGCCCAGGGCGAGGGCGCTGAGCCGTTTCAGCGTCTCGATCTCCGCCTTCAGCTCGGCGATGGTCCGCGCCGCCGTGGCCTGATCGAGGATCTCCTCCTCGGCGGCCTCCACCTCGCTATCGGGCGCGTCCTCCAGATCCTCCGCTTCCTCCGCGTCGAACACGGGCATCGAGGGCAGTGCAGCCGCGCCTCCACGCTGGAGCAGCTCCAATTCGCGCAGCCGGCTCTCCAGCCGTTCGGAGCGGCGCCGCAGCGACTGGTAGATCGCCTCGGGGGAGGACGCCAGGCGGCGCTGCAGGATGGTGAGGGCGAATCCTATGGTGCCGGCCCGCTTGTCGTTCTGGAGCGCCTCGGCCCGGTTGAACTCCTCCCTCACGTACTCGGTTACCGCCTTGTAAAGCCCCGTCTCGGCATCGGAGAGCCTGTAGGGCACCGTGTAAGCGATGCGCTCCGGGAATAATGGCGTCGCATCGAACTTGAGCAGCTTCTCCTTGACCATCCGGCGCATCAAGTCCGACACGTCGGCGGTGTGGACGCCGTCGCGGAAGCGGCCCTCGAACCGGTCGCCGTCCAGCAGCGCCATGAAGAGCTGGAAGTCCTCCTCCTTGCCGTTGTGGGGGGTGGCCGTCATTAGAAGGAAGTGGCGCGTCAGGGTGGAGAGGAGTTGTCCCAGTTTGTACCGCTTGGTGTACTTGACCTCGCCGTTGAAGAACGTGGCGCTCAACTTGTGCGCTTCGTCGCAGACCACCAGGTCCCACCGGCAGTCCGGCGCGCTCAGCTTGTCCTGCACGGCCTCATCACGGGAGAGCTTGTCCAGCCTCGCTATGACCAGATTCGTCTCGGCGAACCAGTTGCCGGTGCGGGCTGCCTCCAGCTTGTCGTTGGTAAGGATCTCGAAGGGCAGGTGGAAGCGTCGGTACAGCTCGTCCTGCCACTGCTCGGTGAGGCTGCCGGGGCAGACCACCAGACAGCGCTGCAGGTCCCCCCGGGCGATCAGCTCCTTCATCAGAAGTCCCGCCATGATCGTCTTGCCGCTGCCCGGGTCGTCCGCCAGCAGGAAGCGGAGCGGCTGGCGCGGCAGCATCGACTCGTACACCGCGGTGATCTGATGGGGGAGGGGTTCCACGACCGAGGTGTGGACGGCAAGGACCGGATCGAACAGGTGGGCGAGTCGTATGCGGTGGGCCTCGGAGACCAGGCGGAAGGTGGCGCCGTCGCCGTCGAAGCTCCAGGGGCGGCCGTGCTCCACGACCTCCAGGCGAGGCTCGTCGTGGCGGTAGAGCAGCTCGTTGGCCACCTTGCCCGTGGGGGTCTTGTAGGTGAGCTCCAGGGCCTCCGAGCCGAACCACTGGACAGTTACGACGGTGACCAACCCATCCGCCAGGACGCCGCGGACGGCCGTGTGAGGCTGGAGCTCCTCGAGTCTACTCATGACGACACTTCCTGAATGCCGCGATGATCTACCTTAGACACCCGGCCGGGAAAGCAAAGGAGTAGAGGCTTACGGGTTTGCTGGTCTCGCGCAGAGTTCGGAGCATTATCTTAGTCTCTCTGCCGAAACAGCGTCAACCTATGTCCACCTCCGCCTCAGGGTCTTTTAGTGTTCCCTCTCCGAAGCCGTGAAGCGTATTGCCGAGGTCGCTACCGTGTCATGCTGAGCGTAAGCGAAGCATCTCCTCGTGGCTGGAGAGATCCTTCGCTGACGCTCAGGATGACAACTAAAAGACCCTGCTCCACCTGAGTTTCTGTAGGAGCAGCAAAATGGTGCGTTGAGGGCGGCGTTGGGGGCAATCTGAGTGCCGAGTCGGGAATACTGATAACAGGGCACAGAAAAAGGCCCCAGCGCTAAGCCGGGACCACGACATACGGTGGGCGAAACAGGGTTCGAACCTGTGACCTCCCGGGTGTAAACCGGACGCTCTGACCAGCTGAGCTATTCGCCCTAAAAGCAAAACCTTCGCCGTGCGGCGAAGATTTCAGCTCTCCCGGTGCCCCCGACTGGACTCGAACCAGCACGCCCTTGCGGGCACAGGCCCTCAACCTGGTGCGTATACCTATTCCGCCACGGGGGCTCACGTCTATGCGAAGGATGGTACAATTATAGCATCCGGGCGCGCACTGTCAACCAATAGCCCCGCCGAGGAGTCATCGACAGTGAGGTCTCTGATCTCCAAACACCCATACCTGGCCGTCTTCGTCCTGCTAGCCGCAGGAATGGAGGCCGTGCTGTTCCTGGCCTCCAGGAACGTCGTCCTGGCACCAATTCAGTACGGCACCGTCGCGGTCGCCACTACCCTGGTCGCCGGACTGTGCATCTGGATCATTACCTGGGAATAGTCGCTCACGGCGTATCTCCCCAGATCCTATCCCTGAACGATCGCAGGGTCACGTAGCCCAGCGCGAGCATCCCCACCGCCACCAGCCCCATTATCTGCGACACGCCGAAGAGGTCCGCTAACGCGCCGATAAGCAGCAGCGGGATAATGGACGCCAGGTTGCCGAGCATGATCTGCGCAGCGAAGATCCGACCGCGGCTCTCCACCGGTGCCCGCTCCTGCAGAATCGTCTGCGACGAGATGATCACCATCGAGAGGGAGAACCCGGTAAAGGCGGCGATCACCCCCACCAACGTCACCAGGCTGACGATCTTGGGCATGGAAGCGGGATTCACCAGCACGGAGAGAACGTGCTGCACGACGAAGCTCCAAACAGGGCTGACGACGGCGAGGAAGAACATCCCGACCCCGACCCCGAAGACGCCGACTACGATCAATAGCTCCTTGGGGACCCACTTGCTGAGTCTGCCCAGCACCGCGGCCCCGAGCGCCAGTCCGGCGCCGGCGGGCGCGAGCACGTACACCGTGTCGTCGGCCCTGATACCGACAACGGCGACCATGTACCGGGGTCCGAGTTCCGCCATTATCAGGGTCAGCGTGGCCCCACTGGTGAGAAGCAGCAGCGCCATGGAGGCCATCCGGTCCGCGGACAGGAACTTCCAGGTTTCGTGGAGGTCCGCGACGAAGCTCCGCACGGCCGCGGAAACGTCGGGCAGAGCAGATCCCGTTTTCTCCGCCGATTTCCCAGACGAGGTGCCGCCCGGCAGGGGCACCACCAGCATCCCGCAGATGCCAAACAGGATCGCTATCAGCATGAAGAGGGAGTGAACCCCGAAGATCTTGATCACGATCGGTCCCATCAAGACGATGCCGACCAGCTGTGACATAGTGAAGGTCAGGTTGAAGAGGGAATTGGCGGTGATGAGCCTGGACCTACCCACCAAGGTGGGAATCATCGCCGCCTCGGCCGGCAGGAAGAACTGGCTGATGCAGGAGAAGACGAATGTGACGGAGTAGATGGCCCCGACCGAATGGCTGAAGAAGACGTATCCAAGAACCGCTCCCGCCCGAAGCCAGTTGGTGGAGACCAGGACGAGCCGCTTGTCTACGCGGTCGACCAGCACGCCAGCGGGCGCGGTGAAGAGGACCGAAGGTAGGATGAAGGAGACTATGGCAATGCCAAGCTGGGCAGTGGACTGCGTGACCTCCTCTATCAGCACCAGCAGGCCAAACCAGATAGCGTTCTGGGCCGTCTGAGAGATAGCCTGGGCCGTCCAAAGGAGCATGAAAGGCCGGTTTCCCCAGATGGACTCAACCGGCTGCCGTTCCAGCGCCACTGCCTCCCCACGCAAAGTTAGTTCTGCTCAATCAGCCTGTGAATATCGGAGGGCAATTGCCCCCTCGATACGAACTGCTTGAGCCGCCTCTCCAGCACGGCTCGCTCCAGCAACACTCGGTGGTTGCACTTCAGGCAGCGCAACCCGATGTCCGCCCCGAGTCGCACCACTTCCCAATCGGTGCTGCCACAGGGATGAGACTTGCGAAGCCGTACCACATCCCCCAGCCTGAAGTCCGTTACCATCGCAGTATGTGGACCTCCGTCCACCCTCCACATCAACCCTCTGACCCAAGCTTGGCGGCACGATAGCCGTTGATGGAGTCACGCAGAGTCGCGGCGACCCCGCGAGATGCCTCTTTCCAGTCCGTCCCCAGCGACGCCTGGATCACCTGTCGCGACGAATTGATCACAGCCATCTCTCCCCGGCTGTCTGTCCCGTTCAGTATCGTCTTCTCGAGATCGCCTGCCTGAGCACCGACGCCCGGTATCAGCAGCGGCATCTCCGGTACTAATTGTCGCACATTCGCAAGTTCCTGGGGGTAGGTTGCGCCCACGACGAGTCCCACGCAGCCGCCGCTAGACCACAGCCGTTGGGCCTTCCGGGCCACCACCTGATACAGGGGAAATGTCCCCTCGTCCGTGACGCAGGGCAGATCCTGAAAGTCCCCGGAGCCCGGGTTGGAAGTCTTGCACAGCAGAAAGACTCCCCTATCCTCGTACTCGAGAAACGGCTCCAACGAGTCAAACCCAAGGTACGGATTCACCGTGGCCGCATCGAACCCGAAGACCTCGAAAAGCGCCCGTGCGTACGCTTTGGCCGTATGGCCGACATCGCCC
>JAJYKO010000238.1 GCA_021788565.1 Chloroflexota bacterium | reverse complement strand
CTCCAGGTCGTACTCAACGAGCTCGTCGAGGCTGATGGGATCGGGGGTAGCCACCCCTTCCAGATGCCCTACACCGTCCCGATCGATCCAGCGGAAGGCTCGGAAGCGGGCGAAGATGCCGGTGCCCACGGCGGCGTAGTGGGCGGCGAGATCCTCCAGGAAGGCGTCCCAATCCTCGGCGTAGGCCAGCCGGGACTTGATGGCGGGCGCGGGCGGGTTGAACAGGTCCGCCGACGAAAGGTTGGGACGCAGGGCATCCCACGGTACCAGGTCACGGGCGTCATCTCCCAGCCGCTCGCGGAGCAGGCGGAAGACGGCGGCCTCGTCCACGCGGAAAAGATCCTGGAGGAGCCGCAGATCGCGGCGCGCAGCTTCGATGAGGGACGGTCCCATGGCATCGAAGGATGCTCGCTGCGCCTTCAGGCTGAAAGGATTGTCGTCGCGGAGGATTTGCTCCAGTAGATGGTTCTGCCAGGGGTCGCCGACGAGGGGTTCCTTCGCCAACTCCACCTCGGCAGCCAGCAGGGAGAAGAGGTGGGCGTAGGACGACACTATCGCCGTGCGGCCATTGGGGCCATCGTCCGCCGCGAGGAGGGAGAGCAGCGCAAGAAACGAGCGGCCGACCTCATCCCGCAGGACGCCACGAAATATGTGCATTCCTTCGACCCGACGCAGCAGGTCCTTCTCTCCCTGACCCATCGCCATGTTCGCCATTCCTTTCCGTTCCGTTACGATAGCGTAGGGCGGCGCCCTGTGCGCCGCCGCATCCTTGAGGTTCGAGCGCCCGGCGGCGGGGGACAAGCCCCCGCCCTACGGCACCAGACGAGGCTACGCGAAGGCTGAAGCCTGCGGCTACATACGAGGCTACTGAAGCCTGCGGCTACAGTACCGCTGCGGCGCGCGCCGCGTGCCCTACGGTGCCAAATCTCGCGAGGGCGGACTGGATTGTACCACAAGAGGGGCGGTGCGGCCGCGAGGCTCACGGTGTTATCATGACGCGTCCACGCCAACCGAAGGCGCGGCGGTGCGGCCGCGTCCTGGACACCGACGATCAGGGGGGACACAGGTGAGCACCGAGCAGCTGGCACCTGGCAAGAGGGCGATAAGGTTCATGAGCGGGCAGCTCTTCCCGCGGGATATGCCCGGCCAGTTCCGGCTGCTCTTCTTCGGAAGCCTGCTGAGCACCACCGGCTATGCCATGGCGTACCCGTTCCTCACTCTCTACCTCAACACCCATCTGGGCATCCCCATGGACCGTATCGGGCTGCTGTTCATCGGAACGGCCGTGGGCGGCCTGTTCGCGCAGCTACTCGCCGGCCCCATCGCGGATCGCTTCGGGCGGAAGCCCGTCATGCTCGCCGGTCTGCTCGGACAGGCGTGCGCGGCCATAGGGTACACTCAGGCAACGGGCTTCGAGCAGTTCGCGCTGCTGTCGACCCTGCTGGGGTTCGCCGGCTCCAGCTTCCAGCCGGCCAGCAACGCCATGGTGGTGGATCTGGTGGGCGCCGAGCGCAGGGCCGAGGCATTCGGCCTCATGCGCGTGGCCGCGAACCTCGGCTTCGTCATCGGTCCTTCCCTGGGCGGCTTCCTCGCCGTGTACTCATATCCCGTGCTGTTCGCGGCAACGGCGACGGCCCAGCTTACCTACACGGTAGTACTGTTCATATTCGCGCGGGAGACGCTGCCCGGCCGCGGCAAGGCGACAAAGTCGAAAGGATGGGCGGTGGACTTAGGGAGCTTGCTAACCGACAGACCATTCCTCGTGTTGCTGATCGCCTCGCTGCTCACCACGGCTATCTACACGCAGCTCGGCACGACTCTGCCCGTCTACCTTAAGGAGCAGGTGGGCATACAGGAGAGCGGCTTTGGCATGCTGATGGCCCTTAACGGCGGCTTGATCGTGCTGTTCCAGATCCCAACCACTCGACTGGTGATGCGACGGGACAGAGCGATCGTGCTGGCCATCGGCGCGCTGTGCTACGCGGTTGGGATCGGGAGCATGGGGTGGTGGCGAGAGCTGCCATTATTCTCATTGGCCATGGTGGTAGTGACGATCGGCGAGATGATGATCGCGCCGGTGGCGAGCGCGGAGGTGGCCGACCTCGCGCCGGAGCACATGCGGGCGAGCTACATGGCGGCCTACAGCCTGATGTGGACGCTGGGGTACGGTCTGGGACCAAGCTGGGGCGGCGCGGTGATGGCGCACCTCGGGACGGCGTGGGTGTGGAACGTGGCCTTCGTGGTAGGGTGCGTGGCGGCGGTCGTCTTCCTCCCGCTGCACTGGCTGGGACGCGGCAGACGGGGCGAGGGGGAGAGCGGGTGACGGGGAGCCGGCGTCGTCCCAACGCCGGTAATGGATTGGAGTACCGCTCACCCCCTACCAGGTCCAGAGCACCCACGTGGCAGGTATAGTAACCGAACTCCATCGCGACGACCGGCTTCCCACGCTCGAAGAGCGGCTCGATCATTTCTTTGTATCTGTCCTTGATTCGAGTAGTTCGATAGTGGTCAACGCCAATGAAGTCAAACAATTCCCAATCCACTTGCTCCCAGGGTAACGCCGCGTATGTAACCCGGGCCGTGGAAGGCTCCGCGGACGGCCTCATTGACCTTGCCCAAGTAGGCGTTGGGAGGCTTGTTGTGCTTGCCTTCCCTGACGATACCTCCCTGCATGGCGTTCTTCGCCCGTCCCATGAGCATCCGCCCTTCGACGATGCCGCGCATAAACAGGGTCAGCTCCGAGCCGACGCTCATTATGAGATTGTCCGGCCAGCGCCAGCCGGCCGATGTCCTTGTCGCAGATCCTGACGGCATTACAGTGCAGGTCGTTCTCGATGATCTCCAGCTCGCGGTGAACGACGCGCGGGTAGAAATCCGGGCGCCAGTTGCCGTACATTTCGCGCCCGACGTCGTAGCGGACGCATTTTCGTTCCATATGGTTGCCTCATTGACTCGTCATCGTCACTACGCGGGTCGTCGTCCACGATCAGTATCTTGCTCATCCAACCAGCCGCTTCTCATCAGGTCTCGATGGTGACCGCAGCGAATGGTATCACCGGGCGACGTATCGCCAGGGAGTTGTAGCAGGGGCACGTAAACTGGGCGTAAACGGGGGATGGGAGAGGGGGAAGGGGCCGATACAGGACGGACACGGACGGACACGGACCACCACGGACTGGCACCGTGAGGATCCCGATTTGACGGATCTACGATCATGAACGACAATTTACCTCGGTTCCAGCCACATCAGGAGCGACAAGACCCTGAACCCCCGGCTGGCATCCTCGAACAGCCGTGGCGCCCAGAGCCAGCGCGGTCCGCACTGTGGATTTCCAAGAGAGTGAATGAACGCCGTGTACGGCGTAATCATGGAGGCTGCCCATGATTGACGCTCTGCTGAGGAAGGGCTACTTCCCGACCTAACCCGATTAGCTATTTTGGGTTGGCAGGCGTATTCGATGAAAACCGAAGCGCCATCGATGAGAAGTGGGCCGAGTCTCCATTCTCTCAGCTGAGTCGAGCCTACTCCACTATCAACGGACGCGCGATAACGCTGCCTCGTGATCGGCTAACTGAACGAGCATCGGTGCGGGTGGGCGCAAACTACTTGCTTAGAGCTGACATCTCGCAATTCTATCCGTCGATAGACACACACCATTCCGTGGGCGGCACATTCGAAGGCACAAGCAAAGGCGACTCGGCGAGACCTGTCCCTCTTTCTTAACTGCAACAAGACCGCGATTGTTGACCTACCCCACCGAATACAGCCACCTTTCGTCGCCCAACTGAAGGCAAGCATTCCGCGAACTCAGAAGGCATCGCAATCGGAGTGGATCGATTTCTTCGATATGGCCTTCTCGCTGGCCCGCTTGTATCCCTCAGCAGGGGTGATCCGCTACGCCGTTGGATGCTTGAGGAAGGTTGAAGTGGAAACCAAATCGTGGGGATTGATCCAGCGCCTCCTTTGGCAGTGCATCGTAGGTGATCCGGGGGCTATCCGGTTTGTCGTTGACTTCGTACGCATCACTACGGGCGGTGGCAGATCGCTGGCCGTAGACAAGGACCTGGCTCAGGATGCCCTCGACTCACGAGTTGTACGAAGTGCTTCAGTTGGCCATGGCAACGAGGTGGTCTGAGGCATCTGGACTCGCATGCTGCTCGGGCTCCAGCTTTCTACCGCGTCCCTTCAAGCCATAGCATCGATGGATGATTCGATTGTTGCGGTTTCCGCATCGCTCGCTCGTGATGCCGGCGTTTTCCCCGAACTGCCCCCATCGGTGGTTTGGGCAAGTTGGTTCGAGTCAGGTTGGTTCCGTGGCGCTCATTGGCTGTTCACATTTGAAGCGTATTCTCGAGACTGGTTGCCAGACAGCGTCGAACTCTCGGACTTGAAACACGATCCTTCGAGTGCGTTCTTGAAAGCTGAAGGTGTATCCTTCATTCAGAAGTATGATCTTAATGCGGTTTTGTCACAGGAATCCGGTGCGATGTGGGCTGGCGATAGCGCTGGGTACCTGTAATGCAAGCCTCGCCGCGATTGCTGCAGGCTTTCTCCTCCATAGGAGGACAGTGTGAACACCAACTCTGACCTTATCCCCAAACACGGCGGGTATCGCAACCTGAAGAGCTTCCAGGTGGCTCAACTGGTGTACGACGTGACGGTGCGGTTCTGCGAGCGGTACGTGGAGGCAGGGAGCCGAACGCGAGACCAGATGGTGCAGGCAGCGCGCTCCGGGGTGCAGAACATCGCGGAGGGGAGCCAGGCGTCTGGAACGTCCAAGAAGATGGAGCTGAAGCTGACGAACGTGGCGAGGGCGAGTCTGGAGGAGCTGCGGCTGGACTACGAGGACTTCCTGCGGCAGCGTGGGCTGGAGGTGTGGGGGCCGGACCACCCAGCCTTGCGGCGGTTTAAGGCAAAGCGGTGCTCGACCCTGGAGGAGGTGCGGCGATGGGTGGAGGAAGAGGGGGCGATAGGCCGGAGAGAGGGCAAGGACGAACACGGACAGGGCAGACCACGGACTGACACACACGGGCACGGACAGGACAGACCACGGACAAACACGGACGAACACGGACTGACACGGACAGACGGGGATGGGGCTGGACGGGGAGGGGCGAGAGGCGGCAGAGATGGCCAGGGAGAGACTGATGGGGAAGCGGCACCGGGCTACGCGGGCACGCGCGGGGCTGCTACTCCTGCGCAGCTAGTGGCCAACGCGGCGCTGTCCCTGTTGAACGTGGCATGCTATCTCCTGGACCGGCAGCTGGCGAGCCAGGCGGAGGCGTTTGAGCGAGAGGGGGGCTTTACGGAGAGGTTGTACCGCACACGGACCGCCAGGAGAACAACCCGTGAGTAGCTTCACGGAGTCGGTCGTGGAAGGCGCCGGGCTGGTCGCGCCCGATTTGGAGAAGCTGCCGCGGGGCGGGATCAAGGGCCGGTCGAAGTGCAACGTAGTCCAGGCTAAACTAAAGCCAAGGTCGAATCTACAGTCTTAACCTCAGCAAGCGCGCTGGGCGGAAGGCTGTGCATGTAGGTTTCACCTTGGACTCAGTTTAGGTCGTTCACCGAGATGGTGGAAGAGGCGGTCCGGAAGTACCGGAACCGCGCCCTCGACACCGCGCAGTTCAATAAGGAGCCGATCCAACTCGCGAAGGACAGGCGGGAGGCGAACCGGCGGGGTGAGGTGCTGAACCTCACCGAAGACGAAGTGGCGTTCTACGATGCCCTGGAAACTAACGACAGCGCCGTCAATGTGCTGGGTGACGAAACCCTCGAGACGATCCCCGCGAGCTGGTCGCCACGGGACGAAACAACGTCGCTATCGACCGGACGATCCGCGAGAACGTGCGCGCCAACCTGCGGGTGCTGGTGAAACGCACTCTGCGCAAGTACGGCTCCCGCCGGACAGGCAGGAGCAGGCGACGCGCACGGTGCTTGAGCAGGCGGAGGTGCTGTCGGAGCAGTGGGCGGCTGGACAAGGGACCGACACGGACGAGCACGGACTGGCACGGACGAACACGGACCGGTGTGGACGAGGGTGGACGTGGTGGACGTGGTGGACGGTGTGGACCAAGGACTGGCACGGGCTGACACGAACGGGCACGGGACAGGCCGATGCGGAGGAGAGATCAAGCTTCACGGGTTAGCCCTCGTCGAAGGGAACGCCGACGTACTCCCTGACGAGGACGGCCGGCTTGTCCTGGCGGTCCCACTTCCACTGGCCCAGCTCCTGGGCGGCCTGTTTCTCGTGCTCCCTACGCCCCTTGAGCAGCCCAACGTCCACCACGTATTCCCCGAGTTCCACGGTTTCTGCGTCCTCTCCATCTCCCTCCCATTCGACGCCGTCCTCCCAGAAGGCGAGCCGGCCGGCAGCTATCTGGCGCCTGGCCCTCGATCGCTGGCCCGCGGTCTTCGCGAGCCTGGACCGGCAGACCGGTGTCTCCACCGGGAACGCCGATGTAGGGCCGCCCTGGTCTCCATCGCCTTGCGCATCAAGTTCCAGCGCTCGTTGGGCGCGTCCATCCTGTTCTGGAGGTCGGCGATTCCCCTGCCCCTGATGACCTCACCGATGGCTGCCGCAGTCTCCGCCACGCGCTGCTGGAATTCGGGGTGGCGCTTCCACTTGTCCATGCACTGTCGGGTCACTTCGACCTGGTTCGCGATCTCCTCGTTGGTTGGCTCGTCCTGAGCGACGAGGACGGCGGCCTCTTCCTTCCAGGCTATCCACTGGAATGTGGATCGTGCGGTCACGTTGACCCCAATGGGGATTCTTATCTCGCTCTATAGCTATCTGATAGTTCATTGATGGTTCTATTACCTTATATGAGCGGTCATGGGTGACCGCTTGTGCGGTCATGGATGACCGATTGGTCATAGGTGACCGGTCATGGATGACCGCTATTCTGTCACAGATGTCCGCCTGCCGGTCATGGATGACCGGTTACCTGTGACCAAGTGACGGGAGCTGGCGCGGGAATGACGGTATCCAACCCCTGCACTGACACTACCAGGGGAGTTATGCCATCGGGAGTATTATATCATACGTCTTAGTGAAGATAGGGGGTTTTTATGCCGTATTGCGCGTAGTTGTTGGTATAATGGCGACGGAGTGGGTGTGCGGGGGGAGTGGGTGTGCGGGGGGGGCACGGACGAACACGGACTGACACGGGCTGACACGGACCTTGGACGGGGTGGACTGGACAAGTTCTGGGAGGGAGGCGTGGGCTGAAGCCCGCGGCTACAGGGAGCGACACGGCGCGGGTTCGTCAAAGCAGGCTGACGGGGTCGACGTCGATGGTCCAGCCCCGGGGGAGGGAGGTGGACTGGAGGAGGCGGGTGAGGCCGTCGCCGGCGAGGACGATCTGCCAGCGGTAGCGGCTGCGCACGCGGGAGTGGAAGGCGGGGGCGGGGCCGAGCAGCTCAAGGTCGGGGATGCCCAGCTCGTCCACCGTTTCCTGGAGCCTTTTCTTCATCTGGAGCGCCTCGTAGCGCGCCCGCACCTCGCCGGTTCCTGTGAAGAGCAGTCGGGCGAGCCGCCGGAAGGGTGGGTAGGAGTGGTAGCGCCGGAAAGCCAACTCCTGCTGGTAAA
>JAJYKO010000237.1 GCA_021788565.1 Chloroflexota bacterium | reverse complement strand
CCACCATCCTCAAGTGGAAAATCTGCTCTGAGTACCAGTTGGATGCGAAAGGCAACGCTGACTAGCACTGCCACCAGTGCAAAGAGCGGAACAAGGCCTACCCCTTTTGCCCTCGCGCGGATTAGAGAGGGCGCTGACTGGCGCTCGATGGCGATCAACCTGCAACCTCCAGGTTGCAGATCATAGCATGCCCGCCCAGGTTACGAATCAGACAGAATTGTAAGCATCCCTATAGAGCCGACTGTAATGAGCGCCGCCGGGGCCCGGACTAGCAACAACGAATATCTGCGCACTCACACGCATGTCTCCGCGGCAACCGTCAGGAGAGCACACCAGCTGTGAAGTATAGCTGCAGACCAAGCGCACGGGAGCGTTGAACCGTCAGCCAACTGAGGCTCCAGACGTCGTTGATCACCATTGACAACCGCGGTGATGGAGCGTTTGCAGCTTACAGGTTGACAACAAGTATGATGAGCCGCCTGCGAACCATGAAGGCGGCTCCAGGGCGGTCCAGGTAGCCGTGGCCACGGCAAGTCCAAGAATATGGGAATAGCGACCCTTGCCGAAGCCGTGCCAGAAGGCGAGGGGCCACAGTCCCAGGGCGGTGAGTTTGAAGGTAGCGGCAATGCCACAGGTGGCAGCGAACCAGCGCGTCCCGTAGGACAGCGCGGCAAGACCAAAGCCGAAGAGAAGCGGACCCTCTGCCCATCCCCGGCAGAGGTCGTCTCGGACAGAAGGAATAGCCAGAAAGATGACAGTGGCCACTAAAGCGGGCCATCCGAAACGATAGGCGATCAGCGATAGGCCGATGGCCGCAAGGAGTACGGCGGCGAGTCGGACGGCAGGCAAGGTTGCCTGAGGAATGGCTGTCTCCGGGCCTTGCAACGCCCGGTCGGAATAGGAGTACGGTTGGGATGGAGGATTGGTGCCCGTGGCGCCAAGCACGAGAGCGTATAGCCAAGCGCTGCCAAACGGCTGGTCAAATCCCCAGAAAGCACGGGGGGACCAACCTGGATCTGTATACTCGTCGCGCATCTCCGCGCTGGTATTGAGCCGCGCCAGCAGAGAGCCATAGTATCCAGCCTTCCAGATATGCATCTTCTCGTCACCATGTTGGGGAAGCGAAAGCGCCGGCAGTACCAGGAGAGAAGTGGTCAGGGCAAAAGCCGCCAGGGCGGGCAATACGCGCTTCACGGGTCCACCTCCAGGTCGAAAATCATACCACCATCCTGCGGCTGGCGAACCCGCCAAAAACGAACGTCATGCCGAACATCAGCAACGAGATGATCTGAGGCGCGGCAAGCATCATGTGCGTAATGGGAACGATGGCGAAAGCGGCAACCGGGCTGAAGGCGATGAGCGCCCGGCCTCGTCGTGGCAGTGCCGGCAGCGTTGCTACCAGTGGGAGGAGGTCATGGACAAGGACGTGCGGACTGGCCAGCAACATTGCGGGAGTGGCAGTGGCCATGGAATCCTCGACTGAACGACCGCGCGCGAGCCGAAGCGTCAGCGCTATCGTCAGAGCATCAATCACAAGGAATATGAGCCATCCTTGGGAGGGAAGCACGTTGGTGATGGAGGCCCACGAGTAGGTGGAAGTGCGATAGACCGCATCCGACGTCTGCGCACCCGCAGCGACGAGCAATGTACGCAGATAGCCAAGGAATCCGGAGGGGCCCACCATAGCGATGCTGACGAGTAACCAGACAGCCCCGCCGGTCAGTAGACCGATTAGTGCGCGCTCTCTCCTGAGATAGATCAGCAGGCAGAAGGGCACAAGGAGCAGTGGCGGCTTGATGGTCAGCAGAGACAACCACAATCCGGCGCGCAATTCATGACCGCTGCGCAGTTCATGACCAAACATCAGCCAGCCTACTGCCAGGATGCCGGCTACCTGTCCGAAGCGTAGTCCCACGAAGGCTGGGAACCAGAGGGTGAGGAAAACCAGTGTGAGGGCTAGTTCATGTGGGCGCGAGCGATTTCGAAGCGTCCACGCCAGCACGAAACCGAGCGCGGCGAGTTGAATTGCGTCCCAGAGAACAAGGGCTATTCCCATCGGGAGTAGGGTTAAGGGTGCCACGAGCGCAAGGAATGCAGGTGGGTAGAGACATTCCAATTCGCGGCCGGCCTCATAAACCGGGCGGCCATGCAGATTGGCGTTCGCAGCGGCATAGTAATTGGGGAAATCGACCGCTTACTTCCGGTGCATGACCAGGAACTGACCAAGTACCACTAAAGCGACGCCACTCAATGTCGCGCCGATGGCCACAACGATTCTGCATCGGTGGGACAACAGCTCACCTCCTAGTGATGATTGCACAACTATCCTCGAGCCGGTTCATGCAGCTTAGACAGTTCGTTGAGTTCGGGCTGGAGAGACACCCGTTGCGCTCGGCGGGTGATCTCGACAAGGACCATTACCAGAACTACAAGGTAAAGCCAACCGATCAAGGCAATGGTATTCGGCAGCAGGTGCCAGAGCGCGTAGAGAGCATACGCGGGAACCATGATAAGCACGGCGACGGTTCTGATGAGCCGAGTCCATGGCCGATAAACGAAGAAAAATGGAAGCAGTGGAAGTGCATATCCCGGCCAGGCGAGGGGGCTCAGCAGGAGGGCGAGGCCAGTGCCAGCGATGCTCACGGTGGGGGCGTCCGGGCGACGGGTCGCGGCGAACCACGCGGCCAGCAGGCCGATAGCCGCGGACGCTAGCATTCCCAGGGAGGGAAATCCCGTCCTGACTGCGGCGCCGTACAGTGAGATGTTGGCCACCGCCGCATACCACGCCGGTCCGGTCACCACGCCGAGCCATTGGAGATATGGGTCAGGCCCAAATGCAATGAGCGGCAGGAGAGCAAGTACCAGCGCCGAAAATCCGGCCCAGACAGACGGGCGCCGATGGCCTGAAAGAAACAGGAGGACAGGTAAGACGACAAAATTCGGCTTGAGGGCTATAAGCAGGCCTAGGAGCAGCCCTGCAACCAGGCTACGTTGGCGTTCCAGAGGGACTGCGATAAGGACGGCGAGCAAGCAGAGCAGGGGGTAAAGGTTGCCGAGCCCGAGCCCCATCTCCCAGAGCGGCGCGATGCTGAGAGGCCACAGTATTTCCAGCAGCGTCGGGCGTGGCAGGTAGGTTCGAAAGAGCGCCACAAGGGCGAACGAATAAGCGGAGAGGTTCACCACGAACCAGACCCAACCCATGTACGGGCCGTCCAGGTACGCAAGCAGGATGTACAGCGGAAGCGCGGTAGGCGGATTGAGGTTGGGTGCGGCGGCGACGTAGGGGGTCGTGCCGGCGGCAAAACGCTGTCCACAGTCGATGAACCAGGCCAGATCAGATGGCATGCCGTGTCGTGGGATCGAAAGCCCCAGGCCGGACAGCGCGAGGAAGACGAGAACACTGAACGTGGCAAGATGGCCAACGTGACCGAGACCGCGCGGCATTTGGCGCCTTCTAGTTGCGGATGATACGGGGCCTGTTTGGATCGGGACTCCGATAGGGCTTCGAGTCTTCATGTTTCGCTACCTATCAAGAAGCGTTGCTAAGAGGCGCTACGACGCCAACATTCGTTCTCGGCTTTCCTGCCCGACCGAATCGGATCACTGGCGGGGCGAGATCGCCCCGATCTGGCAAACCAGCCGCTATCTTTGGGTGGTGCGCATCATACGCCCGTCTGGCGAGCGCTCGCCATTAATTGGCTGTCGCTCGTGGATTACAGAGCGTTAATGCTTTGCGAGCGACCGGGCCAAAGTGACACCTTTCAGTCTGGGGTGACGCGGCCGCGCTGAGGGGCTCCATATGCGGCGGGAACTGGTTGTATTCAGGAGTGGCGCTCTCAGTGTTGGCTACGGCCAGCGGCACGCCGATAACGACGGAGTTGGGTGGGCAGGCGCTTACTTCCATTTCGCGTGAGGAATTGCCTCCACCTTTCGGTAGAGTCTGTTCCGGTCGCCTGTTGGCACCGGCGAAAAAGCCCATTCCCACTCCCCGAAAAGGAAAGGCCCGTCCACCAGCCTGGCCACTAGGTCGATCTCCGTCTGGTGATCGCGCGTCCGCCAGCGTCCCATCTCCACGACGCCCCCGGCCACGAGTATCTGGAGCCAAATCGCCTCAGCTTCTCGTGGCAGATCCTTCCGAACAGGTGGAAGCTTGTATTCGGAGCTCCCCGCGCGACTGGAAGTCGCCGGCTCCATCCCTGGCTAAGTCCGCCTGCGCGGACTGCCTGACTCGCGAAGGCTAATTTTGCGAGGACAGGGCGGATGTACGGACTGTAATGAAGACTAGATGACGCCGGCAGGCCCGGGGAGCCGCCGTCCTGGCCGTTTCCACGCACGTATCCTCTCGGTGGGGCCATCTCACGCAGCCGAGGCATCTTTACCTCCTATGGTTTCGGGCGCCGCGAAAGCTGCCCGAAGCTGATTAGTCGTCAAGTCTCTGACTAACCTGTCACCTGTTGCTGCCCGGACTGTCATATTCTCATCACGCTTCTACAAGAGAATTGTGCAAGTTAGAAGTCCTACAAGCGTGTGCAGCCTTTGGGGTCCTCGCCGGAGCGCGAAGTTGCCCGACCCAGGGCGGGGCACCCCAGTTGGTGGGAAGGAGAGCAATCATCATGAAACGAAACCGGTTCTTCGGGGCGCTGGGCGGTAGGTTCCCGGCGTTGGCTCTCGTGGGGCTCGTGGCACTGGCCGCCATCTCCACGCAGACGGCCATGGGGAGCGGGAGCCAGTCCAGCATCTCGATCACAAGTCCTATCGACGCAAATCTGGTTTGTAACGCCCAGCAGGAGTTCACCGGCACCCTGCAACTGACGGGGGATTATACCGGCACGATTACGTTAGTGGTGACATCGCACCTGACGGGTAGTTCGACATTCGATCCGACGGGCGGCACCGAAACGCTGACGTTCAACAACCAGAGCAGCAATACATTCGCTATTCCGGTGATCGTCATCCAAGGTGCCAACACGTATAGAGTTGAGGTCCAGAGCGCCAACCCCGCCGTTGGGGGAATGGATGCCAAGTCGATCAGCCTCTCTTGCACCGAGCAGGCAACGCCGACCCCGACCAACACCCCGGCGGCGACCAGCACACCTGTGCCGACTAACACCCCTGTGCCGACTAACACCCCTGTGCCGACTAACACCCCTGTGCCGACTAACACCCCTGTGCCAACCAGCACACCTGTGCCGACCAGCACCCCTGTGCCGACCAGCACCCCTGTGCCAACCAACACCCCGGCGGCGACCAACACGCCGGAGCCGACGAACACCCCGGCGGCGACCAACACACCTGTGCCAACTAACACGCCGGAGCCGACGAACACCCCGGCGGCGACCAACACACCTGTGCCAACCAACACACCTGTGCCAACTAACACGCCGGAGCCGACGAACACCCCGGCGGCGACCAACACACCTGTGCCAACCAACACACCTGTGCCAACCAGCACACCTGTGCCAACCAACACACCGGAGCCGACGAACACCCCGGCGGCGACGAACACGCCGGAGCCGAACAACACCCCGGCGCCGACCAGCACACCTGTGCCAACCAACACGCCGGAGCCGAACAACACACCTGTTTCGACCAACACACCTGTTTCGACCAACACCCCCGCGCCGGCCGCGCCATCAGGGGGGCCAAGCGCTGATCTCTTCTGCGTGCAGGACTCGTCGGGCAACTGGAGCCTGAAGAGCGCCACCAGGGGCACGCCCGAGTACAACGCAATAGTGAACGGCCCTCATCAGACGCCCGTTGGCGGGCAGTGCCCATCGAACCCGGTGCCCGCAGCCACGCCGCTGCCCCCTACTCCGACACCGGCCGTCGCCGCGGCCGCACCGCCCGCGCCACCAGCGCCACCTGCGCCGCCAGCGCCGCCGACGGCTACTCCAGCGGCAGCGGTTGCGGCTGCCCCGGCTCCCACGGTTCCCGCGCCCGCGGTGAAGGGACAGCACCCGGCTCCGCCGCCAGCTACGCCTACGGTTCTTCCTAATACAGGGGATGCCGGGGAGAGCGACGGCTACGGATGGTTCGCTTTGGCCGGAATGCTGTTCACGACGGCCGGACTGACACTGCGGCGAGTGTACGCGAGGATATAACCGGCTAGCGCCTAATGGCGCGCGACTGGGCAGGGGTGACGCGAACAGGGGTGGCGTCACCCCTGCCCATCTTTGTAACGTCAGGGTAACGTCAGGACCGCGGCGTCATCCCGCTGATGAGCAGGGGCGAAGCATCCTCGGCCGGGGATGCTTCGCCCCTACCTGTGCTGGGCGAAGAGCCACTGGAAGAGGTTGGTCGAGCTCGGGGCGGTCACGTCGTATACCGTGGCCCACGTCGTGTCGTTGTGCCCCAGCCCCGGGAAAAGGGTGAGCTTGGGATGACCACCCGCGGCCTTGATCGCGGCCACCATGTCCTGCGAGGCCGAGACCGGCACGATCGGGTCAGCCGCTCCCTGGAACACCCAGATGGGCAGGTCCTTCAGCAGGTACGCCTTGGAGGGATCCCCTCCCCCAGCCACAGGCGCCGCGGCGGCGAAGTACCCCGGCCAGCGCTCCACCATCTCCCACGTCCCGTATCCCCCCATGGAGATCCCAGTGACGTAGAGGCGATTGGCATCTATCTGGGTGTATTCGGCCTGGAGGGTATCCGTGAGCTCCTTGGCCATCTCCAGTCCTACCGAGGGATTGGTGGCGAGCTGGTAGGAGCCCTGGTTGCCGGGGACGTCCACCCAGCGGCTCGGAGCAGCTAGCTGGGGGATCACGATGAAGCTGGGCCACTGTGACTGGACGTTGGGCGCACCCGGGTTGGCGGGGTCGGGCACCCATGGCGTCACGTAGGGGTGGCCAGCCAGGAGGGCAAGGCCCTGGCTGGGTGTCATGCCCGGCTGCGACTCCTCCCCACTTCCCTCCAGCACCAGGACGAGGGGGTACTTCCGGACGGGAGAGCCCGAGGGGGGTACGTACATGAGGAAGTTCATGGTTCGGCCCTGCTGGTCGATGAACTGGAACTCCTGGTAGCCTCCCACTGATACGCCGAGGCTCACCACAGTTCCCTTTGGCTTCGGCACCGCGGTGGCCACGACTGGCTCTACCAGGGGCACCAGGAAACCGGGGAGCAGCGATTTGGACGGGACCAGCGTCCTGGCGAGGGACGCCGATTGAGCGGCGAGCGCCACAAACTGGGGCTGCATCATCACGACCAGTAGAGAGGCAAACAGGGCAAAGGCCAGTACGCCTAAAACTACCCGCTTTCCGTCCTCCAGCATCGGAGTGCCTTTCGAGATGTGCTGGCCTCAGTTTACTACCAACCTTTAGCAATAGTGGGCGATTTTACACTGAATTTACGGTTCACACGCCCAACTCCGAAGGTGGGGAGGGCGAGGGTCCCGCCCGAGCCGCCTGTTCCCTTCCGACGTGGCGGCTCGCCAGGAGGCTCGCCCTCCCCCTCGCGTCCACGCGTGACCGTAACCCGATCCATGAACCGCATCACGGGAAGACGAGAGGGGCGAGGCCGAACTGATGGCCTCGCCCCTCTCCAACTGCCGCAAGATGCAGACTTCTATAGACCGCCGGATTCCGATCGCATGGGGCCGCCGGAAGGCCTGCTGCCG
>JAJYKO010000236.1 GCA_021788565.1 Chloroflexota bacterium | reverse complement strand
ACCATGCGCTACATGGTCGAGCGGCTAGCGGTGGCGCAATCCTTCGCCGAGAAGGCGGTGGCGAGGTTGGCAGACCGGGACGCGTACGCCGTCGCCGAGCCCGGCGACCTGATCGTCGTGGACGCCGATGGGGCCGAAGTCTCGTGCATGGGCGGCCTCTCCACCACCGTTGCCGTCGCTCGCGGGATGGCCGGCACCGTGATCTTCGGCGGCGTGAGGGACGTGGCAACCATCCGCGAGAAGCAGTTCCCCACCTGGTCGGCCCACGTGACCCCGAAGTCCGGTAAGTACCGCGTCGAGGCGATGGAGCTGAACGGCCCTGTCACCATCGCGGGGGTGCAGGTGCGCCCCGGGGACGTGGTGGTCGCCGACGACACCGGCATCGTGGTGATACCGCTGGAGATGGCCGCGGACGTGCTTCGTCAGGCCCAGGAGAAGGACGCGCGCGAGCGGCGGATTATCGATATGCTGGCCGCCGGCGCGACCCTGACCGATATGCGCCAGGTGTTGCCACCATCCAAATGGTAGGGGGCGGGGGTCAGGGGTCAGGGAACAGACAACTCATCCTCCCCATCCTGTTTCCGTCCCCCGACCCCTGCCCCCTGACCCCTTAACAGAAGTAATCGATGAGGGGAAAAGTCGAATGAAGATCTTAGTCATCGGCAAGATCAACCCGGCGGGGTTGGAGATCCTGGAGAAGCACTTCGAGCTGACCATCCGGCCTTACCTGGACGGCCCGGAACTGATCGACGCGGTTCCTGGGTATGAGGTCATCCTGATGCGGGTCGACCAGTTCATCACCAGGCAGGTGATCGAGGTCGCGGACAAGCTCCGCATCATCGCGATAGCCTCCATCGGCACGGACCACATCGATCACCAGGCAGCCGCCGAGCGGGGCATCCTGGTGTTCAACGTTCCCGGGGGCAGCTCACAGTCGGTGGCCGAAGCCACCATCGGCTACATGCTCAACGTCACCAAGCGACTGGTCCAAGCCAATAACGACGTGAAGGCCGGCGTCTTCGATCGGGTCAAGTACGGCTCTCTCGAGCTAGAGGGAAGGACCCTCGGGATAGTCGGCATCGGCCAGATCGGAATGCGGGTGGCGCGGCTGGCGCTGGCGTTCGGCATGAAGGTGATAGCCAACGATCCCTACGTGCGCATCGTCTACGACCCGGGCGTCTGGGATGGCGTTACCCCCTCCCAGCAGATAGAGATGGTGGGTTTCGAAGAGCTGCTGCGGCGTTCGGACATCGTCTCGCTGCACTGCCCGCTGACCGACCAGACCCGGCACTTGATTTCTACGCGTGAGTTGGCGATGATGCAACCTCACGCTTTCCTGATCAACACCGCCCGCGGGCCGGTGGTCGACGAGCAAGCCCTTCGCGATGCCCTCGTCGAGAAGAGGATCGCCGGGGCGGCCGTTGACGTTTTCGACGAAGAGCCCACGCGGGGCGTACCTTTCCGCACGCCTCTACTGGGGCTGGACGATGCTAGCTGCATCCTCTCGCCCCACATCGCGGGGGTGACCCGCGAGTCCCAGGCGCGGATCGGGGTGATAGTCGCCAGCCGGATCATGGACGAAGCGAAACGAATGGGTATCTGGAACGGGTACGGAGGAGAAGATGGCAGGTTTTCCTAGAGCGCCGATGCCGGAGGTCGCCCTGGTTCGGCGGCACTTTTCAACCGAGAAGATCGAAGACGTCGCGGGCGAGGTCCGGAAGGAGCTCTCTCGCGTTAATCTCGCCGGCCGGGTCAAGCCAGGCCAACGGATCGCGCTCACGGCGGGCAGCCGCGGCGTGGACAACATCGCGCTGATCCTGAAGACCATAGGCGAAGAGCTGAAGAAGCTGGACGCCAGACCGTTCATCGTGCCGGCTATGGGCAGTCACGGCGGCGCAACGGCTGAAGGCCAGGTGGAGCTGATCGGGGAGTACGGCGTCACCGAGCCCGCGATGGGTATGCCGATCCTCTCCTCCATGGAGACCGTACCAATCGGCAAGACTCCCATGGGCGCGACCGTCCACATGGACAGGAACGCCTACGAGGCCGACGGCGTCATCGTGGTCAACCGAATAAAGAACCACACGTCGTTCCGCGCGCCCATCGAGAGCGGGCTGTGCAAGATGATGGCGATTGGCCTGGGCAAGCAGCGAGGCGCCGAGGCGATCCACGACTACGGCTTTGCCAACATCGCACCAGCCGCGAGCGTCATGATCGGAACCGGCAAGATAATCCTGGGCGTGGGGACCGTGGAGAACGCCTACCACAAGACCACCAAGATCTGCGCCGCCGCGCCTGAAGATATCCACGAGACCGACAGGGAGTGCCTGAAGCTAGCGTCCACGTTACTTCCCCGAGTTCCCTTCGACGAACTGGACGTGCTGGTGATAGACCAAATCGGGAAGAACATCTCCGGCACCGGCATGGACATGAACGTCGTGGGATTGTGGCGGCGCACACATGAAGCCCCATTCACGCCCATGTACAAGAGGCTGGTGGTGCTGGACGTTTGCGCCGAGTCCCACGGGAACTGCGCCGCCGTCGGTGTGGCGGACTTTACAACCACCAGGCTCGCGGACAAGTTCGACCGCGAGAAGACGTACTGGAATATGCTCACCAGTAACTTCCCGGATGGCGGGAAGCTTCCCATCGCCCTGAACACAGACGTGGACGCCGTCGAGGTAGCCCTGCGCTCCGCCAATCGGACGGCGGACGTCTTCGACCTGGTTCGGATCAAGGACACCCTGAGCCTGGGCGAGTTCTGGGTCTCCGCGCGTCCGCTGGAGCAGTTGATGGGCAACCCCGAGTACGAAGTGCTCCGGCCCCTCGGCCCGATGCCACGCGATTCGCAGGGGAATCTAACCTGGGAATAGTATGACGGGGAAGTCGGGGACGGGGAGAACTCCCTCTCCCTCTGGGAGAGGGTTGGGGTGAGGGGGTACGAAACAGAATGGACAGGATCGGTAGGATAGCGCAGGATGTCCGGGAGTATATGTATCACATACTTAACATCTCTTGCCCATCATGTATGGCTCGAACCGAGTCTTCTCCCCCTCCAACTGTCTCCCCGTCTCCCACTCCCCCCCGTCTCCCAGTGACAAAGGCACAGGAGCAACGTAAATGGCAGAAAAGGCGATATTGATAGACCAGAAGGACAGCGTGGCGGTTGCCGTTGCGGAACTGGCGCCCGGTGAGTGCTGCACCGTGCGGGTGAACGGCGAGCTCCGTTCCATCGAGATACGGGAAAGGATCCCTTTTGGGCACAAGTTCGCCCTCCGCGGGATCGCCAAGGGCGAAAACGTCCTGAAGTACGGTGAAGTGATAGGCGAGGCGACGGAGGACATCGAGCCCGGCGCGTGGGTTCACGTGCACAACCTGGGTAGCAAGCGGGGCAAGGAGAAGATCCTGGAGGCGCTGAGTTGAAGTTCTGGGGATACCCTCGACCCGATGGCCGGGTTGGGGTGCGGAACCTGGTGGCGGTAATCCCATCCACCTACTGCGCCACCGGCACGGCGAGGCGGATCGCGGAGCAGGTGCAGGGCGCGGTTGCGCTGCACCACGACGTGGGGTGCAGTCAGGTGGGGCTCGACATGGAGATCACTGCCAGGACCCTGAAGAATCTGGGACGTCACCCTAACGTCGCGGCGGTGCTGGTGGTCGGCCTCGGTTGCGAGCGGCTGCGGGCTGAAGAGCTCGCCGACGGGATCGCGCCCTCCGGCAAGCCGGTCGAGAAGATCGTCATCCAGGAGTGTGGCGGAAGCCTTCGGGCGCTGGAGATGGGCGCCTCCCTGGCCAGAAAGCTGGTGCAGGAGGTCTCCACTATCCGGCGGGAGCAGTTCGGCCTGGAGCATCTGGCCGTGGCGACCGAGTGCGGCGGGACCGACGCCTTCTCGGGCATCGTGGCGAATCCTGCCGTCGGGATCGCGGCAGACATGCTGGTGGCGGCGGGCGGCACGGTGATGATCTCCGAGGTCACCGAACTGCTGGGCGCGGAGGATCTCTTCGCGGCAAGGGCAGCTAGCCCCGAGGTAGCGGAGCAGATCTACAGAGTGATTCGCCTCAGCGAGGCGACGCTGACCCGCCAGAGCGAAAACGACCTCTCCGGAAAACGTCGGGCGCTGATCTCGACCGGCAATATCCAGGGCGGCGTCAGCACCATCGTCGAGAAGTCGCTGGGTGGCGCGCGCAAGGCGGGGACCTCGCCCTTCGTAGGTGTGCTCAAGTACGGCGAGACCTACTCCAAGCGGGGTCTCCACCTGATGGATACCCCCGGCCATGACGCCGACTCGACCACGGGGATGGTGGCGGGCGGCAGTCAGATCGTCCTCTTCACCACCGGCAGAGGCACCCCCACCGGGCACCCCATCGCCCCGGTGCTCAAGCTCACCGGGAACACCCAGACCTTCGAGAAGATGCTGGACAACCTGGACATCAACACCGGCCAGGTGATCGACGGCACCAAAACCTTGCGGGAGGCAGGCGAGGAAATATTCTCCGAGGTGCTGGCCGTTGCAAACGGCAAACAGACCAAAGCCGAGGTGCTGGGCCACGACGAACTGATGTCGGTGTGGCGCCCCCAGGCAGAGCACGAGGCCGCCTACGGCTGCGGCGAGTGGGCGTAGGCAGCGACAGGACGGGGTGACGGGGAGTGTGGGGGACGGGGAGAGGGGGAGAGAGGAGGGCCCGACGCCCGATTTGTCGGCCAGTCCTGGAATTGACTCTTATGGCGCTTGACGGCTCAATTGGATAGTCGGCTGGGTCCCTCCGCGTAGGAGCCGCCTCCCGGCGGCGATGGTCCATGTGCCCGACGAGGACGTTCGCCGGCAGGAGCCGGCTCCTACGGGGGCCGGGTCCGAACCCATAGCCCGATCAAGTTGTTAAGTCTCTTCAGCGGATGACCGTGGTCGCCCTCACGCCTTGTGGCTAGTCTGAACGGTTGCGGGGGTTGGCACGGCTCAGCCGGCCTCTACCGGGGACCGAGCGGAGATGAGTAGGCTCCCTCGAGCCCGCTGCTCCACATCCCAGGTCACCAGGGGGCGTTCGAGAGTCTTTGCGACGGCAACGTAGATGGCGTCGGCGCCTTTCATGGGGAGGGTAGCGGCGACCCGGGTAGCCAGCAGGGTAATCGTCCTGTCAGGGTAGACCAGGTCGACAAATGGGTACTCCATGATCTGCTGGGCCGCTCTCAAGCCTAGATCAGGCCTGCTCGACCGTCGAGCGATGGCACCCGCAACCTCGGGGAGTACAAGGGTAGGAACGGCTATCGATTGCCTGGAGCTCAACATTTCGTCCAACCAGGCTACCGTCTCCATGTGGCGAACGTCCTCCGCGAGGAAGTAGCTCACCCACACGCTGGCGTCAACGATCATCGACGCTCGTCCTGCATCAGCGTGGAAGAGTCCACTGGCTGGGTGACGTGCCTGGCGATCTCGTCCGTGAGCCTGCGCGCTCCCTCCCGCCATTGCTCGATCTCCTCACGGGAGGCGACCTTCGGCGGTGGTACCAGGCGAGCCATCACGCGGCCGTGATGTGTGATCTGGATGCTTTCACCCTTCTCGGCGACGTCCCTCAATATCTGGGAAGTCCGCTCCTTCAGCTCTCGAACCCCGACGGACCTCATCGCCCCTCCAGATGTGTCTCAAATGTGACACTATCATAGCGCGCTGGACCAAGGGAGGCAAGTAGCAACGAAAGGCGCGAAGGGTTCGTCGGTCGCTGTCCCTACCCCTCCAGAAGCCTCGGCAGATCCGCGACGCTGTTCAGGATGTGGGTGTGGGGGGTGGCACCGAGGGTCCCCAGGCGGTGCGCGCCACTCAGCACGCCTATCACCCACCCTGCGCCCGCGTTGTTCCCCGCCTTCAGGTCCAAGGGGGTGTCGCCAACCGCGGCCACCCGCAGCACCTCCACCGTCCCCGTCCTCATCATGGCCAGGAAGATCATGTAGGGCGCCGGCCGCCCCTGCGGAACTTCCTCGGTGGACACCCTGCAGTCGAAGATCCCCTCGGCCCAGCCCAACTGCTCCAGCATGGGATCGGTGAGATCGATGTCGAGGGCACTGGTCGCGGCCACCTTGACACCCCGATCCCGCAACCACCGCATGGTGGCCTCGGCGCCGGTGATCTCCTGGGTTGGGTTCTTCGCGTACTCCTCTCGAAGCATCTGCTTGAAGGTGGTGTACATCTCCCTCGCGCGATCCACGCTCCACTCGGGACCCTTGCCAGCGCCGATGGTCCGCTCGATGAGCCCCCGGAAGGCGGCGACCTTGCCGGCTCCCCGCATCGCACCCAGGTCCGGCTGCGTGAACGGAACGGAGAAGTGCGTCAGGACGCCCTTCAGAGCACTCTCCATAGCCCCAGAATCTTTCACCACAGTGCCCATCAGGTCGAAGACTACCAGGTCAACAGGAATCTCTGACACGCGATTATCCTCACCACAACCCTCTCCCAGCAGGAGAGGGAGAATTCGATCGATCCTCCTCCGACCCCAGAACCCAGAACCCAGAACCCCTTAAGGGTATACCTCTTTGTCGAAGACCCGCATGTCGTGGCCCGGCAGGGCATGGGTTGCGCGTCCAGCTATCGCCTTCAGGCTTTCCCAGGACGCGACGGCGTCCGTGAAGCGGCCGGGCGGGATAAGCGGCATTCGGGTCTCCGGGTCGCCACGTAGGTTGTCATACACCATCACGGCGTCGCCGGCAATCACGTACGGCCCCCTCTCGGTCCGAACCTCCACCGCCTGGTGCCCTGGACAGTGCCCGAAAGTCGGGAACACGGTTATCCCGGAGAGTATCTCCCTCTCGCCGTCCACAAGCTCGAACTCCAGCCCCTTAAAGGCGGCTTCGAGTCCCAGCTGATAAGCCTCGTAGGACCGGTAGTACTGCGGGATAGGGTCCAGAGCAAAGGCCAGCTCGCGTCGGTGCACGATCCGCCTCGCGTTCTTGAACGCATTCATCTTGAAGGTATGATCCCAGTGTAGATGGGTCATGATCAACAGCCCCACTTCTTCTGGATCGATGCCCAACTTCCGCACCTGGCTGGGCATGTCCTGGCCGGGTTCCTGGATGCCGTCGTGGTGCCACCTGGTGGCCCGCTCGCTGTCGGCCATCCCCGTATCGACCAGAATTGGGTAAGGACCTCCCTCGATCACCCATGCGGTTGCCGGGATCACCACCTCCTTGCCCACACCCCGCCCCCAGGTGAGATAGGCGCCCTGGTCAACCTTCATTGTTCCCGTGAGTATCGGCCTGATGCGATAGATGCTCTCGGCCATCGTCATTACCTCAGTATCTTGGTCCCACCAGTGGAAGAGGCGAAGCGAAGCACCTCCTCCTTGGTGAAGTAGGCGAAGTCCTTGGGGATGGAGTGCTTCAGGACGCTCATGGCATCTCCTATATCGACGGCTCGCTGGAGATCGTTCTCCACGAGATAGCCGTACAGGAAGCCGGCCGCATGGGCATCCCCCGAGCCCACCCGGTCGATCAACTCCAACTCAGTCACCCGTCCCTCGTACAGCCGGTCTGCCAAAGCGATACTTCGCCAAGTGCCGCGCAGCACCGTCGGAGCCTCCCTGATCGTCACGGCCACGACCCCGATCCCAAACTCTTTCTTCATCCAGGCCGCG
>JAJYKO010000235.1 GCA_021788565.1 Chloroflexota bacterium | reverse complement strand
CTGAGCTACCGGGGCATACAGGCGGAGGAGCAGGGATTCGAACCCTGGACAGAGGTTTAAAGCCCCTGTAACCGCTTAGCAGGCGGCCGCACTAGGCCACTATGCGACTCCTCCGCGAAGGTCACTGGCAACACCTGGAAACGAGTTCGACCGAGATGACGGCGGAGGGGGAGGGATTCGAACCCCCGGGGCTCTCGCCCGACCGTTTTCAAGACGGCCACCATAAACCGCTCGGACACCCCTCCAGGTGCATGCCCTGTTCTCTTGTAAATGGGTAAGCGCGAACGATAATCTTGCCTACGACTCGAGATTCTAGCCGACGCAAAGGCTTCATGTCAATGCGAGGGGCGGCTGTTTGATCCCGTGATTTGTCTACCGTATTCCATCCAAATTTCATGACCAGACAGCGAATTATGACAGCTTCTTAACACGGTATATAATAGATGAATATACATATAGTTGACTAACTACAGGCAACAGCGGTACCATATGCGAAAACTTGACGGCTTCATGTGCTGCGGTCCTGACCGGTTTTCCGGAGTGATGGAGACGAGCAGCATGCGACGCAGCGTTTCTCGCGTAATCCAGAAGTGGACAGACCTAATCGAGCCGCGGGCCTGCTCGGTCACCGTGGTCGCGAGGCCAGGGGAAAGTCAACGGTAAAGCCGACCATCGGATAGATGGCCGGCTTTCATTGTTACGCCGAATAGGAAACATGGGACGGTCCCGGTGGCTGGTACCCACCGGGACCAGAGGCAGAAGGGAGCCTGGGAGGCCGCCTCGTGCCGTGTGGTAAGTGTACCACGCGCGCGGGCGCTCGCGGCGGTTTTATAAGGATATTCTACCTTGCCCTCCGGGTTTCAGCGCTCTGTGCCCTCCCAGCGCTCCTCTCCGCTCTCGTACCCCTGAGTAGAGTCTGATCAAGGGCCCCCAGAGGGGGTCCGGAGCCAATCGAGTATCGAGGAGGGCAGTCGCCGTGATGAGCAGATCTCCTGCACTGACCAGGCGGTGGATGTTGGTTCCCCTGCTGGTGGTGATCCTCGTGGCCTACGGTCTTTCCCAGGCGATGTCCGGTAGTTCTGCCAGCAGGAAGGCCTCGGTGGCTCCAAACTCAGTTCAGCCCTCGGCGGCTTCGCCGGCCGTCTCGCCGAGCGCGCCCTCAGGCCACGGCATTTACAGGGGGATGTCCGCTGGCATCACCGGAGAGGGCTACCCCTACCTGGGTAACCCTGCCGCCCTTCTGACGATCGAGGAATATACCGATTTTCTCTGCCCGTTCTGCGCCCGCCACGCGACCCAGACGCTGCCGGGCCTCCTGGAGAAATACGTCGCTACCGGGAAGGTCAAGTATGTCTTCCGCGACATGCCGCTCGTCTCACTGCACCCCACCTCAGCGAGAGGACACGCCGCTGCGCGGTGTGTGGCGGAGCAGAGGGCCTCGGCCTTCTGGGCGATGCACAACGAGCTGTTCAAGAACCAGGATCGGTGGAGGACGCTGTCCGATCCAACGGACTATCTAGCTGGTGTCGCCAAGTCTGTCGGAGTGGATCCATCGGCCTACAGTCAATGCGTGGCTTCCGGTCGAATGGATACCCCCGTACAGCAGGGTGTGGCCGTGGGACAGGCACTCGGATTCGATGGGACTCCCAGCTTCCGCTTCCTCCAAAGGGAAGAAGGGAAGAGCTATACGCTGGTGGGCGCACAGCCGCTGGACATCTTCGGGCAGTGGATAGACGCGCTGCTGGCGGGCAAATCGCCTCCGCAGGAGCAACAGCCTCAGGCTCAGCCTCAGGAGCTCCCGCTCTGGGCGAACGCGAAGGGTCTCGCACATGATCCTGCTCGGCCCGGCTTCGACCTCGCCGGCGACCCCTACCGGGGCAATCAGGAGGCGAAGGTGGTCGTGATCGAGTTTAGCAATTTCCAGTGCTCTTCCTGCCGCCAGCATGCCCTGGAGGTCCAGCCGGCTGTGGACAAGGCGCTGGTGGACACCGGCCAGGTGATGTGGGTGTTCAAGAACCTGCCCCTCAGGAGCCTTCGGCAGTCGGCGGTTGCGGCTGTGGCGGCCGAGTGTGCGGGAGACCAGGGACGGTACTGGGAGATGAACCGGCTGCTCTTCGAGTCCCAGAGCCAGTGGGCCGTGGATGACCCCGACAAGGTGCTGGTCGGGTTGGCGGAACAGTTGGGTTTGGACAAGAGTCGTTTCTCAGCCTGCTTGTCCAGCCGGCAGGCGCTCGAGCGGGTGATGGACGACATGTACGACGCCCAGGGAGTGGTCTCGACCACACCCACCTTCGTGGTCGTGATCGCTGGCAAGGGGACCCTGATGCGGGGCTCCAGACCCACCGACCAATTCATCTCGACTTTGCAGGGACTGATGCGCGCAGAAGGCACAGCAGCGCCCGCGGGCTCTGGCCGATGAGAGGGAACGGCACTTTTCCGACCTATCGCACCACTCGATGTTACTCGACGTTCGCGTTCGTTTTGGGGAGTTGAGGAGGTGATGCCTTTGGTCGTTACCGTGAGAGGAGCAGCCCGAGATCGGTCACTCGCAGGATGTTGGTGTCAGTTCTGAAGATGACGAAGGAGAGGCGAATCATGGACAATCTTGCTTGGAAGATACTCAAGCGAAGGCCGTGGCTGGCGGCCCTGGTCATGGCCGCCGCCGTAGTGTTGCTTCTCGCCGCGGGCATCGGAACGTCTGTGTTTGCGGAGACCAACGGCGCGGGGTCGGGCAGCGATGTCAGCGCGTCCTCAGAGCCTGTGCCGTCTCTGGTTACCTCCACCCAGTGTCTGGTCGACCGCTACAATGAGATGGAGTCGGCGAAGCTAAAGAGCCTCAACTGTACGTCGAACGACGTCCGCCTAGCCGAGTACACGTTGGTGAATGGCCCAACTACCTGCGTGCTGGGGGACAACATTAAGGTTACCCTGAAGGGTGAGTTCGTGGCCACAGCTTCCACTCGTTGGGATGTTGGCGCGTTCGTGGGCGCGAACGGCGACAACCCCAACGCGGCGGGAACCACCTGCTACCAGGCTTTCCTCGCCCATGCCTCGACCGACAACACTGATATGGATCTGCACGGCGGTAGTGGGCCGTTCTATAACGGAGAGCTGACGGGTGGGGCCCAGGACGTCGACGACACGTGCGGTGACATCCAGCAAGGCCAGAACGCGTTCCTGACCATGGTAGACGTGTCGATAAAGTGCCAGGACTCCGATAACAACGGCGAGGCCGACCTCCCAACCTGCACGGTCTGGAACAACTCCGGCGACACGTCGCCGTCCTGCACCAGCACGCTGCAGACTTCGGCCGAGACCTCCTCGAAGTGTAACTGTGGGAGCGTGCCCATTTCAGGCCTATCAGTGAGACCAGGCCTCACCACGAGCGCCTCAGGTCCGGTGACGGTGGGCCAGACTATCAAAGACACCGCTACCCTGAGTGGCGGAAATAGCCCGACCGGCACCATCAGCTTCCAGGTGTATGCTCCTGGTGACACCACCTGCTCGACTCCGCTGACGCCGGCACCGACCAGCGCTACGGTGAACGGCGACGGGAGTTACAGCTCTGGAGCCTTCACCACGACGATGGCGGGTGACTACAGGTGGAGAGCGTTCTACTCAGGCGACTCCAAGAACGTTGCTGTCAGCACGGCCTGCAACGACGCGAACGAATCCTCGACCGTGAACAAGGTGTCGCCAACTATTGCCACGACGCTCTCGGCTACGACGGCTAGCATCGGGGATAAGGTGCACGACTCGGCGGCACTGACCGGCGCGACGAGCGATGCCGGTGGGACGGTGACCTACAGCTTCTTCACCGACAACGCGTGTACCCAGAACAAGGTGGACGTCGGCATCGCCAAAGCCGTGACCAATGGGGTCGTGGCCGACTCGGACGACTATACCTTTAACACGTCGGGCACGTACTACTGGCAGGCAGCTTACAGCGGAGATAGCAAGAACAACTCTGCGAAAAGCGACTGCACCAAGGAGGTGCTGGTTGTCAAGACCAACCCATCTATCAGCACAGCACAGAACCTGAAGCCGAACGACTCGGCTACCATCACAGGTGCAACGAGCACCGCTGGTGGAAAGATCACGTTCAGCCTCTTCTCTCCGAGCGACACCACCTGCTCGGGCATGCCTGCGTACACTGCGGACGTGAACGTCAGTGGTAACAACACCTACAGTACCAATAACACGGACTTCATCGCTTCAACTGTGGGTACGTGGCGCTGGAAGGTTACCTACAGTGGCGACGCTAACAACAACGGGACGACGAGCGCCTGCGGTGTCGAGAACTTCACGATCGTCAATACGGCGGCACCCTGACAGAACTGGTAGAGCGGTGGTTGCTATTCGGACCTTGTCGGTAGCAGTTGGGGGAGTGGCAAGATGAGATTGCCTGTTGAGGAGGCGAAGACAACCTCCGCCCTACCGACGGGGGTATTGTTGGAGGCCGTCGTTAGTGCTCGACTGAGCTGCTAACCGTCTACTCCAGGCAGACGCACCCCGAACTTCCAGGTCACTCGAGGAAGTTCGGGGTGCGTCTAGCCACGGCCATGCCGTTCATGCCCAATTTCTTACAGTTACGCTGTTCGGGCACACAGCTTCACTAACCGAGCAAAGATGGCGGAGAGGGTGGGATTTGAACCCACGAGGCTGTTACACCTACCCGCTTTCCAGGCGAGCGCCCTAGGCCACTAGGCGACCTCTCCATCAAAGCGACTAGCTATTAGCTGTTAGTGATTAGCCATTAGCTAATTGCTAATAGCCAATTTCCAATAGCTGTTCGGCGGAGGGAGAGGGATTTGAACCCCCGAGACCTTGCGGCCTGCTCGATTTCGAGTCGAGTGCACTCAACCGGACTATGCGATCCCTCCGGGCGGGCTTCGGCGGGGGTGACCGCTGAGCCGCAGCAAAAAGTATAGCACAGAGCCATTACTGTCTCAACGCGAGCGGTTCTGATATACTTCTTGAGCTAAATATCCCTTTGGGAGGCGCAGGTGATAAACATTAAGCCGGAGGCCCTAGCTCAATTGCAGAGCCTCAATGTGGACGGGAGTCCAGCCAAGTTGGAGTTCGATGCGGAACCCGACAACGAGGGGGGCTACAACTGCTCCGTTGCGCTGGTGGCCAACGTGGCGCCCGAAGCCGAAATCGCGGACATCGGCGGGATAACTGTGGCTTTCCGCGGGATGGCCGAGGCCGTCTTCGACGGCTCCGTAGTGGGGCTCAGTCCCGAGGGCGAGTTGACTCTCGAGATGGCCGAGGAGGAGGAAGGCTGCAGCACTTGCAGCTCCGATGGCTGCGGCGACGGGGGATGTGGTCCCAGCTGCAGCTGCGGGATGTAGTAACTGTTAGCCGATAGCTGGGTCACATCTGCTCGGGGGCGTTGACTCCCATCAGACCCAGTGTGTTGCCCAGCACCGCCTTGCAAGCGCTGACCAGCTTTAGCCGAGCCTTGGTCAGCGCTTCGTCTTCCGATACCACGCGGCACTGCTTGTAAAAGGAATGGAAGACGGCGGCGATATCCTGAGCGTAATGAGGAAGGTGGTGCGGTTCCAGGTTTGCCGCCGCGACCTCCACCAGCTCAGGCAGCATCAACATCTTGCGGATCAGCTCCTGCTCGGGCTGAGAGGTGAGCAGCGAGACGTCGCCTTTCGCGAAATCGATGTCGCCCGCGTATCTGAGGATGCTGGCTATGCGAGCGTGCGCATACTGCACGTAATAGACGGGATTATCGTTGGATTGCTCCTTCGCCAGGTCGAGGTCGAAATCCATCATCGCCTCGGGCGAGCGCGCCAGCAGGAAGAAGCGCACCGCGTCCGGACCGACCTCCTCCAGCACCTCTTCGAGCGTAATGATGTCGCCGGTCCGCTTGGACATCCGTACAGGCTTGCCGCCGCGCTTCAGGCTTACCAGCTGGTACAGAATGACCACAAGACGCTCCGGGTCTACCCCGATTCCCGCCGCGATGTTCTTCATGCGCGGCACGTGACCCTGGTGATCGGCTCCCCAGACGTCGATTACCTTGTCGAAACCGCGTAGCATGAACTTGTCATAATGGTACGCGGCGTCTGAGGCGAAGTAGGTGGGGGTGCCGTTACTCCGCACGAGAACGTTGTCCTTGTCCTCTCCAAGCGCCGTGGACGCGAACCACACCGCGCCCTCACGCTCCGTGACGAAGCCTCGATCGCGCAGTTTCTGGATTGTGCTTTCGATCAGCCCGTCGTCGTAGAGGCTCTGCTCGGAGAACCAACGGTCGAATCGCACGTTCATCCGTTCCAGGTCCGCGCGGATCCGCGCCACCATCAGCTCTGTCCCGAGCTTGCCGATGCTGGGCAGGGCCTCCTCTTTCGGCATCTCCAGGAACTGCCTACCGTACTTCGACACTATTTCCCTGGCGAGATCCACCATGTACTCACCGGCGTATCCGTCGGGCGGCAGCTCCGCTTCGATGCCGAGCTGCTGGAGGTACCGGGCGTAGAGGGTCGTGTAGAAGGCCTCCATGCGGGAGCCGGCGTCGTTTATGTAGTACTCTCGTTGAACCCGGTAGCCCGCGTGGGAGAGGATGTTGGCCAGGCTGTCGCCGAGGGCCGCGCCTCGCCCCGCGCCGACGTGCAAGGGGCCCGTCGGGTTGGCGCTGACGTACTCGAGCTGCACCGTCGCTCCGTTGCCCATGGGAACTGAGCCGTAGGAGCTTCCCTTGGAGAGAATCTCGTCCACCTGGGAGGCTATCCAGGCAGGGGAGAGCTTGAAGTTCAGGAAGCCGGGCCGTGCGACGTCGACGGAAGAGAGGAAGTCCGTACCCGCCATCTGGTTGGCCAGCGCCAGAGCGATGGACATCGGGTCCATGCGCGCACTGCGGGCCATTCGGAGGGCTATGTTGCTGGCGTAATCGCCGTGCTCGGGGTTCTGTGGGGTCTCGACGGTTACTTCCGGCACGGCCACCGGCGGTAGCACACCCTGCTGCTGCACCTGCTGCACGGCACCGGCGATGAGATCCCGCAGCATTTCGCGCACGGTTGTCACGCTTCTCGCTCCTGCATAAAACGGTGTCGTCTGACCCTCGGGGCCAGACGCCAGTCCGAATTATAGAGGACGCGACCTCACGCGGCAAATTGCGCTGGGGAACTGGGGCATTTGGAGTGCGCGTGCGTCAGCACCGCTTTGGGCGAACGATGAGGTAAGCCCGCGTCATCGCCGCTCCCGGGCAGAAGGTGTTTCAACCAGCACGTTCTGCCCGAGTTGGCTACCCGATACGGCGCCGACGCGCCCGGCTTGGAGATCAGGGCCGTGAAAGCGGCGCTAACGAGCCGCACTCCAAGTCGGCCCTGTCTCCCTGTCCCCCTGCTTCATTACGGCAGGTATCCGCTCTGGCGCGCCTGGAGCAGCTTGGTGTAGGCGGGTCGGTCGGTGCCGTCAGGGTTGGTAATGGACCACCAGTACTCTTCCCTGTCCTGCGTCCAGTTGGGATCAGGCATGTTCCACAGGGTCATCACCCCAATCCAGGGCGACCAGTGGTCGTAGGCCCAGCGGTATGCGTCCACTATGTACTGAGCCTGCTGGTCCTGGGTCACCTTGAACCAGGAGTAGGCAGGGTGAATCGGGTCCGTGCTC
>JAJYKO010000234.1 GCA_021788565.1 Chloroflexota bacterium | reverse complement strand
CCCGGCGAGCCGCCACGTCGGTAGGAAACTGGCGGCTCAGCAGGACTTGGCGGTAGCGAGTAGCGTGGCGCCAAGGCCCGAAGGGCATTCGCCCTCCCATCGTCCTCCCGAGCCCTCAGCGGCACTGGACCCCAACGCTGAACCATGCCCTCGGCCATCCGGCGTGGCATGACTACCTCCTACCCAGTGTAAAGAATGCGCAGGAGCCTTCAACTGCTGCGAGATTGCCGCCCTTCCCGAATCGTGATCTAGTTGCCTACTCCTTCTCGAAGCCCTGGCTGGTGAAGTTCAGGGCACGGCTGTTCTCCGTCACGATGCGGACGATCTCCTCCGACGCGCCGCCAGGGATCTCCGCTTCGATCTCAAGCGTCACCCGCACCCTGGACCCAGTGATCCCGGCCAGGTGAGAGATGACTTCGTCGGTGATCTTCCCCGCGTCGCGGCCAGCTCGGGTCGCGTCGAGGCTGACGGTCCCATGGAAACGCTTTGGCGGAGCCTGAGGCGGCGGCACGACCTTGCCCCTCTCGGGGTCCGGTGTCTCCCCATCAGGCGAAGTCGTTCCGCCACCCAGGTTCGAGTCCCTCCCATCAAGCCGCGACGTGCCGCCAGGGCCTGGAATTCCCGCCGCATCGACCTCTCGCTGCTTCGCGGCAACCTCTGGACGCACTAGAACCCCAGAGAGGCTGGACCCTCCCACAGGAATGCTCTCCCCACAACGTAGCCCTACGTAGCGCCCCTTCGCCTCGTCGTAGCTGTCAGCGTAGGCGAAGGATTCCGAGTTCCAGGTGAGGAGTCCCAACCCGGACCGGACCGCCCCGGCCAGCACCTCAGGTGCAGCCAGGCGAGGAAGGTAGACATATCGCGCGAAGTCTTCGGCGAGTTGCCGCACGGCGACGCTGTCCCCTCGCCACAGCGGCACCCGATCCAACTCCATGCGCAGCCGGGTTCCGGCGAAGGAAGTCACCAGAAGTTCGTCGTTGCGAAGCTTCTTACCGGCCCTGACGGCGAGGGCGTCCGTACTCGTCAGCCGGAACGCCTGGAACTCCACCGCGTCCCGCGGCGAGACTTGCACCGGCACCAGCAGCCACTGATACGCCTCGGGCAGCCGGGCCGTCACCGTTCCATCGGCCGACTTCAGCTGGGTCTCGGCCTGCTTCACCTGGTGGGGGTCCAGGTTCAGCGTCTCCTTCTCGGCTAGGATCGACTCCCACGCCAGGTAGCGGCGGACCGCCTCATCCAGGTCCTGGAGCCTCGTGCTGTCCACCGCCAGGAACACCAGCGAGTTGCGGAAGAGGCGCGGGGTGTTGCCGCGAAACTCCAGGATAGCTTTGGCAGCGGCCTCGGCGGCGTTACTCCTCTCACGACCGTAGGGGTGGTCGATGCCGAGCACCACCAGCCGAGCGTCCATGTCGTCGGGCACGTCGGCGCCGGATTGCGGCAGGGGATGGACGCGGCCGAAGTCTCCGGTATTCCGCAGGTCGGCGCGAAGACGCTTGTCCAGTTCCTGGGCCACCTTGTCCGGATTACGCCGCAGCTGCTCAGCACGATCCTCGGCCAGCTTCGTCACAGTAGGCTGAGTCGAGTACCAGTATCGCGCACCGTCCTGGTAGAGATAGGTGGCGCTGCTACTCAGCCGCCTCAGCGCATCCCCGAAGACGGCCGGCGTCTCGCCAGGCATCACGCAGCCTAGCTTGACTCGCCTGTCCTCCACGCCCCGGTTGGCGGCGGTCGTCGTGGGCGCCGAGCCCATGTAGATAGTGCGAGCTACCCGGCGGGTGGCGGCGAACTTGCCCAGGTTGGGCACCTCGCCGTCGAGGCGGAGCGGCAGCGCGTTCGGCCCATCCACGTCCTTCTCGATCACTGGCACCCAGTTGTCCGAGAGGTAGCGGGTGAGCTCGAACTGCACTCTCGGGTCGTCTATGGCGACGTTGGATGGCAGGATGAGGGGGTTGCGGTCGCCCTTCTCCCAGAGACTGTGGATCACGGCCGCCATCAGCCGCAGCACACCTCGAGTCCGCTGGAACTTCACCAGCGTGGACCAGTCGGTGTACAGCCTGTCGAACAGCTCCGGATGGATCGGGTAGGCGGCTCGCAGCCGCTGCTCGTAGCCGGACTCGCGGCACTCAGGGGGGAACTCCTGGTGCTGGGTCCGGTACAGGTCGTAGAAGGCTCTGGCCACGGTGTCGCGGGCGACGAACTGATCGCGATCGATCAACGGCTCGAACAGGCGCTGCCGCACGATCTCGAAGCCCTCCTCGGCACTGGCCGGCCGCCAGGACGCCTCCACCCGGCCGACGGCGTTCCGCAGCCTGTCCAGGGCAGCTCGACCCCGCTGGCCTCCCACCTCCACGTCGTCCGACACCGTGTGGGGAGACCCCGTCATATCGGAAGCCGGCAGGCTAATTACCAACAGGCAACTCTTCGCCAGTTTGGCCGACTCCGTGAGCGCCTGGGCGAAGGTGAAGTGGGTCTCGAAGTCACCGCCAGGCAGGTCGGAGGAGTCGTGAAGCTGTCGGGCGTAGGCCACCCACTCATCTATCAGGATCAGGCATGGCCCGTACTCGTTCATCAGCTCGCGCAGCACGTCGCCGGGGCTGGTGGCTCGCTCATCGTCGGCCCGAACCCGCTCGTAGGCCGGCCTGCCCGCCAGCTGCCAGGCCAGCTCACCCCAGAGAGTGCGGACCACTGTGCCGTCGGGCTTCACCACGGGATTGCCGGGGGAGATCCTGTTGCCCACAAGCACCACGGGTTTGATGGTGGGAAGAGTGCCTCTCACCCCCGCCTCCTGGAGCACCCCCTCGATCCCGGGCAGATCGCTCGGGGCCACGCCAGAGAAAAGGTGGTAGAGCGCCAGCATGGAGTGGGTCTTGCCGCCGCCGAAGTTGGTCTGGAGTTGCACCACCGGGTCGCCGCCCTGCCCCGTAAGGCGCAGCACCGCACGCACCAGCAGCCGCTTCAGGCTCTCGGTCAGGTAGGTCCGACGGAAGAACTCCACCGGCCTGCGGTACTCGTCTGCGCCCTCCCCTATGTGTACCTGCCAGAGGTCGGCGGCGAACTCAGCCTGCTGATAACGGCCGCTCGCCACGTCCTGGTGGGGGCTCACCACCTCGCGCCAGGGCTTCAGGCCGCCGGTTGCCTGGCTCTCGATCACCGTGCCGGCGGTGCGGCGCCTCTCCTGGCGGGCCTGCTCGTCGAATCGGATCCGCAGCAACTCCATCTTCGCCTTATCGACCTGGGCGACCTGGGGAGCGGAGACGGCGGTGAGAAGCCTCCCGAGCGAGTCCAAGGCCCGGTAAGCGTCGTCGCTGGAGAAGGGCTGCTGGTGAGCCCATCGGTTGCGCACGTCGCGCAGCTCGCTCACCAGGCTGCGCTCGGCATGGCCCAGCGTGTTCCGGAATACGTCGTTCCACTGCTCCCACATCAGCCGTAGGAGGGCCGCGGCATCTAGGTTTGGAGTGTCGCCGTCCTCGGGCCAGACCAGGTCGTTAGCCCAGCCGGTGGTCACTTTGGTGATCCAGTATTTACCGTGCTGAGCCTCGAGCTCCCGCTCCACGAAGGGATACAGCCCATCCTTGAGGAGGCCGAGGGCAGCCCCGACGCGGTCGTAGTTGGTGATCGCCATGTTCCGTTCCTCCTCAGAGCAGCTGGGCCTGGATCGGCCGGCCTGCAGCGGCCTCATGGGCCAGACGCACGATCTCCGGCCAGCTGATCACCAGTCCGTTGTAGGAGAGCGCCTCCTGCGTCCATTTTCGGCGCTCACAGACGGTATAGAGCCGGTAGGCCAGCTCGCGGGCTGTTTCCGCCTCGCTGCCCACCCTGACTACCAACTCCGCTGCCCCGCCCTCGCCGTCTCGCTCCAGCGCCTTGATCAAGTGGTGCATGATCTCCCACACCGTGAGATGCCTACTCCTGGCCGGGTCCCAGTCAGGGGAGAGGTCAGAGGGGCCGAAGAGCCTTACCTTGCCGCCTCTCGACGCGAGGATGCCGGCGTCCACCATCCCCTCGACGGTGGTGTTCTTAGCTTTGGAGAGCGTTTCGGCGACGCCATACTCGCCGGTGCCGAAACCGTAGCTCTCGAACCAGGCCAAAGCCCATCGCGTTTCCGCGTCGAAGTCGCCCTCTTGCTCGGCCAGCACCTCGTCCAGGATCTGGTTGATCAGCGCGAGCGCCTCCCGCACAGAGAGCGGCTCGCCCTCGGCGTCCAGAACCCGGCTGAAACGAGTGTAGACCGCCATTCCGGGGCCTATGGCCGCCTGGGCCAGGTCCACAGGGGCGATGTTGCCACGCTGCAGGTGAGCGAGCGCTGCGGGGAGCTCGCTCTTGAGTGCTGCAACGAACTCACGGCGGGTGGCAGGTGGGGCGTTTGCCGCCCGGGACCGGCAGACGAGGACGATGCTGGAGGCGAGCGCATTGGCGCCTCGACCAATATTGCGGGTCGCAAGCTCGGACCGCATTGGCCATGTACCCGTTATGGTAAAGCCCGCGCGGATTACTGCATCGAGGAAGGTATCCCAGCCGGTGCTGGCGGTCCCATCGGCTGCGTCCGTTTCTGACTGCTTAAAGGCGTAGTAGATGGTGACCGGAAATGCCGGATGCGCTTGCTCAGCGAGGCGGTGCATCGCCAAGGTCATGCCGTCGAGGAAGAACTTCTCCGCCTCTTCCTTACCACGGTGGCCGTTTGGTATCGCCACCAGTTCGTCGGCCTTTGGGGTCGCCACCGTGGCGAAGAGGCCAGGGAACAGAGGCCGCATCGAAGTGCGGAGCCAAACGTAAAAGAAGTCCGACAGGTCCGCGTAGGCCACATTGTCATAGTAGGGCGGATCGGTGCACACGACCTTGTCAACGCTTATGACCTGCCTGGCGGCGTCGGATTGACTTGCGCTTGGACAGCCGTAATCGCGACATGGCAACTTATCTAGGACTTCGCACACCGAGTGGGTAGTACCGTAAAAGTCCCCGGCAGCACCTGCGAACGGATTTGTCTCTGCGTAATCCCAGATCATCGGCAAAGCCTGACGGCCAAACGTCCCGCGCAGCCGATCCATCTGGGGCTCCCATACGCAGAGCGATGTATTCCTGTCCACAGCTTTGCTAACTGCAAACGCCAGATATGTTGAGACGGCCTCTGCGTGTGCTGTCGCTCCGTTGCCGCTATGACATAAAGGTTTGCCATCCTCGGGGAGCCCAGCCGCAACCGCGTCGCGCCGCGCTTGCTCGCGAGCCGCTTGCACGAGGTCGGAGAAGGTCGTTAGCGCGGCGAGCTGGCGTGGGGTGAAGATGTCGCCCATGTTATTTATCCCGTAAGCGGGCGGTTGAAAGTTGCGATGCTTCTTCGGCATCTCGCAATCAGGCTTCCACTCTGGTTTCGCTTCACGCGCGACGGACTCCATCTCCTCGGTCGGCTGCAGGTAGACTCGCCCTTGCTTGCCCTCAGCGACGATCACCATGAGCCGCACACCCATGCGCCCCGCCCGCCCCTCAGACTGGATGTAGTCATAGGTAATTGGGACGCCAGACATCACGCACTTGAAGGCCGCGCGCTTGCCGGCTGACGTTCCGTTCTTGGCGGCTTCGGCGTCCTTCGGCTTACCCACTTTCACCGTGAAGCGATATCCGCCATCCTCGAGGACCGGCTCGACGTAGGCCTCCTTGCCCGGCTTCGTGGAGAGCATGAAGGTGGCAGCAAGCGGCACGTCCACGCTGGCAAAGGCAGGGTTGGGGCTCTTCACTGTCCGCGCCCAGAGCCATGCGATCACGGTCAGCTCCCGGCCCACGTACGGCTTCAGGTCCGGCCGCTCCGCCGCCATCTCCGCCGTGACCTCGACCTTGGGGTAGAGGTGGCCGATCCGCTTCTCAGCCTCGTCCCGCATCCACTTCCCGTAGTAGCGCACGTCCTCGGCGAGCCCCTGGGCGCCGCGGTAGGAGCGAGGGAAGAGGAGTGAGGAGTGAGAGGTCACGTCGCGCGGCGATTGCGCCGCATGACTGTCAGCATCCGGCTTACCTCGTCGAGCAGCGATCTCAACCGGCCGGTCTTCTCCTCCGGAAACCAGGTCAACTGCTCGCATAGCGTCAGGAGCGTCTCCGTCTCCGCCAGCGACCCGTGCGCGATCGCCAGAAACTGGGCTTTCTCCCGGTCCGATTCCCTCGTCCAGCCCTCGGCGATGTTCGCCGGAATCGACGTCGCTGCGCGGGTGATCTGCGAGCGCATCCCGTAAGTTTCCTCTCGAGGGAGCATAGGTGCCAGGTGATAGACCTCGCGTGCGATCTCCATCCCCTTTTGCCAGATAATCGTTTCCCGGTAGTGCATCCCCGGTCTCGCTCCTCTCTTCTCTCCACTCACTCCTAGCCTCGGGATTCACCGGCGGCCGACCCGCGAACTTCGGTGGAATCTCGATCATCGCCTTGTTGATCAGCACCGCCACAGGGTTCAAGTCGCTGGCGTAGGCCTCCAGCCCGAGCCGCTGGGCCTCCAACGGTAGCGCGCCGCCACCGGCAAAGGGGTCGTGAAAGGCGGGCAGTCGCTCCGAGTCGAACAGCTCCTTCACCCGGGGGTGGTCGGCGTTCTCAGCACACGTCCGTCGCCAACTCTTCCAGATCTCGTCCCGCGCCCGCTGGAGCACCTCCTCGTTGGTTGTGTTCTCCCACTGCACCAGATCCTCGATGATGCGGAACAGCCGCTGTCGCTCCTTCTCCTGCTCCTCTTCGGTGGGGAAGAGGTCGGGACAGCTCGAAGGGTCGTCCACCATCTGGGCGAAGATCACCGCCCGTGCCGCTGCCAGGGGCCGCCGCGCCCACCAGAGATGTAGGGTGCTGGGGTGGCCATGGCGGATGGACTTCTCCCTGGCCGAGGCCACGTTGATCGCCTTCAGCGGCAGCGCGACCTCGATGAGTTTCTTGTGGGTACGTGCGTTCATTCGACCGACAGCTCCCTGGTGCGTCATTTGCCGGAAACCGGACGCCCGGCGGTTGAAACCGCGGGCAATCCGAACAAAGTCCGCCTTCGCGGACTGACTGGTCCTCCAACCCGCGCAGGCGGGTTTCGTTTGCGTAGCACGCGACTTCAGTCGCAGGGGCGACCCGGTCCGCGGTTTCAACCGCCTGGCCCGCAGTCGTCCGGGCCCCCGTGGGCCTCAATTGCCCGCAGTCATGCCAGGTTCCACCCACGTGAAACCTCGCTCCCACCCCTCTACCACGGAGCCACCACCATGGTGCCGCTCCTGATTGCCGATATACTCCTTGACCGCCGGAACACCATCCCGCGCTAAAGTGAAGGCGCCATAGGCCCCCTGCCACTTGAAGGCCGCATCACGTTGCGGAAGATGGTTCACCAGATGCGAACTGGCTCCCTTGACCTCCTTGGCAAGGTCCGAGACGGGAAGCGTGGGCGGCAGTTTGACAAGCACATGGGCGTGATCCGGCATGAGCCCGATGGCGATGGGGACAGCCCCTAGCTGCCGACACTTCGCCAGGATAGCCGCTGCTAAGGGTTCCTTCACCGCCGGGGTGATCAGCGGCAGCCGATCCCAGGTGGTCCAGACAAGGTGGACGTACAAATCGGTGAATGGCGCCCGCATGGTCCTGTTGAACCTCCTTTGGGATCCCTGCGGTTGAAACCGCGGGCAATCCGAACAAAGTCCGCCTTCGCGGACTGAGACGCAGCTTACCCCACCCGAACAGAGATCGGAA
>JAJYKO010000233.1 GCA_021788565.1 Chloroflexota bacterium | reverse complement strand
GAGCGCCAGCGGCAACGTGGGGACAGGACTCGTGATCGGCGACGGGCTGGTCATCACCAACCGGCACGTAGTAGAGGGCGCGACCACCCTATCGGTGCAGCCCTATTCCGGACCGGCCCTGCGCGGCAGCGTGGCGATTCGCAATAGCGTCCTGGATCTCGCGCTTGTTCGAGTCCCTTCGCTCCATGCGCCGGCCGCCACCCTGGCGGACGTGTCGAGCATGAAGCCCGGAGACGCGGTGCTCGCCATCGGCTACCCTCTCGATTTGCAGGGCGAGGCCACTGTGACCCGGGGACTCTTCTCGGCCGTACGGATTGGGGAGCCGCTCCCCGGCGAGTGGGTGCAGACAGATGCCGCGGTCAACCCTGGGAACAGCGGTGGGCCCCTCATCAACCTGCAGGGCGAGGTGGTCGGGCTCATCACCATGAGGCAGATGACCAGCCAGACCGCTCCGGTGGAGGGCATCAACTTCGCGCTCAGTTCGACGTCGATTCAGGAGACGCTCCCTACCATGCTGCTGGCCACAGGCACTATTCCGCCCGACGCCACTCCGCTGGACGATGCAACGTCGAAGGATCTCGCCGATTTCCTGCAGAAATACGATGCCGCCGAAACCCTCGCGTTCTCGAAGTCGGATCCCGCCGCAGTACAAGAGCTGTGCGCCCCGGGCCTGTTCAGCTTCGTGTCATCCGTACTCGACGCCCAGCAGAAGCTCAACGTCCACCGGGAGTCGACCTTGCTCCAATTCAAGCTCCAGTCCGCATACGTGCTGCCCGGGAACCTGGTGGTGGCGGACGTCTACGAGCGGTGGCACAGCCTGTCCTACCAGGGCGAAGCGCTGATCCAGGATGAGGGCGAGACGGACGAGCCCCAGGTGGTAGCGGTGAGGCGAACCTCCAAGGGGTGGCAGCTGGCGGCCGTACAGTTCAAGGACGCCGATGCCCTGGGAGGGACAAACCCAAACCCCTCTGCCGTCCCCAGCGCGTCGCCAAGCTGGCCCACTAACACGCCGATCCCAGCGCAGAGGCAACCATCGTCCCTCCAACTGCCGACCAACTAGCCGCGACCGGCGCTTCGGCAATGGCTATACCCATTATCTCGGTGGTATACGTCGTGCTCTCTCCGATTCCCGTGGGGCAACACCTGTCGCGGGCTGTCCGCGGCGGGGTTCCCTGCGTGAGAAGAGGGCCGGCCTGGCGCGCCGCGGGCCAGTTGATCAACCCCGTCGATCCAGCGAGCAGTGTGACTGAGGCGAACGGCTTTTGGCCGCCGGCCACCGGGGAGGCAACTATGGAAAATCAGGAAGCTCATGGCCGCGTTGTCAGCGACACGCCGGGGCGCCTTCGCATTCGCGTGCATCATCCCCGCCGGCACTCTGAAGTAATGGGCAGAACCCGAGATCACCTTGAAGGCAAACCGGGAATCCGGGGAGTAGAAACCAACTCGACGACCGGGAGCGTCACAGTGAAATACGACGCTCAGCAGGCCTCCCCACACGACGTGCTTGCCATGCTGAAGGATGTGGGCGTGATCGCCGAAGAGATGGCCTCGAATCTGGGTGTGGAGATGCCTCACACGGGACGGAGCACGACTGCCGTGAGCGTGATCTCCGTGTTCGACGATCTGGACCGCCGCATTTCCCTGCTCACTGGCAGGAAAGTCGACCTCAAAGTGCTGTTCCCGGCGGCGCTGTTCGCCGTGGGGATCCGCCAGGTCGCCGCTCAGGGACTCGGGCTAAGTCAGGTCCCTGGCTACATACTGCTGTGGTACGCCTTCGACTCGTTCTGGAAGTTCCACCAGGAGGAACCGGTAGAATCCACGAAGACCCGTCACCCCGAGGTCGAGCCGGCGCAGGAACCGTCTCAAGCTCGACAGTCGCAGGAGAGACGTACAAGATCTCCGAGGACTAGTAATGCCTGAAAACAGTCCTGTACCCGCAGCGAAGACGAGGCTCATCCTCTACGCGGGTAAGGGAGGAGTCGGCAAGACCACGGTTGCGGCCGCAAGCGCCGTTCGGGCCGCCGAACTGGGCCATCGGACATTGATCGTCAGCACGGACATCGCGCACAGCTTGGGCGACGTGGTGGACGCGACGCTCGGAGCCGAGCCGCTGCAGATAGCGAAGAATCTCGACGCTCAGGAGATCAACCCGCTGGAAGAAATCCGGCGCACCTGGGGAAAGGTGCAGGACCAGCTGGCCGACCTGCTGCGCCAGGAGGGCGTCTCCGACGTCCAGGCAGAGGAGTTGGCGCTGCTGCCCGGCATGGAGGACATTTCGGCGCTCGTGCAGATCGAGCGGAAGACCAAGTCCGGCCACTACGACTGCGTGGTCGTGGACGCTGCGCCCACAGGCGAAACTGTCAGACTACTCAGCATGCCTGAGTCGTTTCAGTGGTACGCCAAACGCCTACAGGACTGGCGGGCGAGGCTCTCCCGATACGCGGGGCCGTTTCTGCGTGGCGCCCTGCCGGACCTCAACGTCGTCGACTCCCTGGGCAAGATCGCCACTCGAGTCAGGCACCTGCGCAAGGTGCTCACAGATCCCATGCTCAGCTCGTATCGCATCGTCCTCACGCCCGATCGAATGGTGCTAAGGGAAGCACTCCGAGCGGAGACCTACCTGAACATCTTCGAATACCCCATCGACGCAGTCGTGGTCAACCGGATGATGGAGAGCGTGGACCAAAGCAATAGCTATTTGGACGCGCTGCTGGCACGCCAGCAGCGGATCACTGGAGAAATCCGCAGCGCCTTCGCTACCCTACCCATTTTCGAGGTCCCTTTCACGGCGGAAGAGCCGATCGGACTGCAAGCCCTCTCCGACCTGGCTCGTCGCACTTTCGGCGACAGGGATCCCACCGAGGTCATGCACGTTGGACCCACGCAGAAGGTGGAGCACGGGGAAGAAGGGTACGTGCTTTCGATCCCGATGCCGAACGTCGAACTGGAAAAGCTGGCGCTCATGAAAGAGGGTGATTCGCTGTACGTGAGCGTGGGCACGTTCCGGCGTGAGATACCACTGCCGTGGGCCCTCGCCGCCCTTGAGCCGGGAACAGCTCGCATTCACGACGGCATGTTGCAGATTCCGTTCAGCACAGGGGAGCGATAACAGATGGAAGAGATACTGGCGATAGTCGTGTTCGGCGTTGGAGCAAAGATCGGCATGAAAGCCGTCGAGGCGGTCGGAACCGGATTCAGGCCCCTCGTGCACGGAGTCATGCGTGGAGGGATTGCCGCGTCCGGAACGACTCGGCGCGCCGTGGAGCGCGCTCGTGAAACCGCGTCCAGCACCGCTGGAAACGTTAAGCGAAACCTTGACGAGGTTCAGGAGGAGGCGCGGAGCGAGATGCGGGCGTCCAGATCGCCACGCCGCTCCTCTCAGCCGCGAAGGATCGATATAGTCAGGGAGTAGAAACCGCCCCGGGCGCACCTTGACAACCACTCGGCGGCCCTGTACCGTCAGTACCGGCCCTGCGACGCAGTTTGGGTTCTTTTCATTATTCTGCAGAAAGGGGAATTCGGATAGATTTGGACGTGAGCAGCACACAGCAGTTCGAGCAGTTGCGTGAAATTGTCCAGTTCGCCATCTCGAGAGAGCAGGAGTCGATCGACTTCTACACTCACCTCGCCGGCACAGCCAGGTGGGAAGCCATCGCCAACGAGTTGCGCTCTATGGCAGCGATGGAGGTGGGGCACAAGCAAAGGCTCCAGAGAATGGACGTCCAGGTGGCGGCGTCGACCATCAATCCGAAGGTAACCAATCTCAAGATTGCCGACTACCTGGTAGTCGCAGAACCGTCCGACGACATGACGTGGCAAGACATCCTGAACATCGCCATGCGCCGCGAGCTTGTCGCCATGAACCTCTACAACGATCTGGCCTCGCTCGTCACGGACGCTGGAGCAAAGCAGTTGTTCCAGAACCTCAGCACCGAGGAATCCAAACACAAGCTCTACTTCGAGAGTATCTGGGACAAGGAGATACTCATCGAGAACTGAGGACCATCGAGAGCCCCGAAGAACGCTTGTAGGGGCGGACCGCCGTGTCCGCCCGCACGGGCCTACCGGGCCCACCCCGCGGGGCACGCCATCTCGCCCCCGCGGCGGGCCGGCAGAGCCGCCGGCCCCTACTGGTATCGCAGGTGCCCTTAGCCGGCATCCGCCCATAACGACGTGATCAGGAGTGAAAGGTCAGTGTCGATCGAAGAATCGATCAAGGAACTCGGGATGATCCCGAGCGGCTACGTCACCGACGCCATGACCAGGCTGGGGCTCATCGGCTGGTCAGAGAGCGTTCTTCCCCTGTCGCCAAAAGCCCGCCACATCTCGGGTCGCGCAGTCACCATGAAGTACGGCCCGAAGCGCGGTGAAAGCCGCAAACTACCTAACCAGTACGAGGTAATCCGGTCCGCCAAACCTGGAGACGTGCTGGTGGTCGCGGCGGAGGGCTCTCCCTGCTGGCTGCTGGGCGAGAACGTCTGCCACACGGCGATGTATCACGGTCTCGCCGGCATAGTGGTGGACGGCTGCGTGCGCGACGCCGATGAGATCGCCGAACTTGAGATGCCCGTCTTTGCGCGCGGCGCGGGCATCCGGCCGTTCATGACGCACCTTGAGCTGATCGACGTCAACGTGCCGGTGGAGTTCGCGGGGGCGCAGATCCGGCCCGGGGACATCGTGGTTGGCGACGGCGACGGGCTGGTGGTCGTCCCACCGGAGCGGATCGAAGATGTGTTGCTCCAGGTGCGGGACATCGCGGAGATCGAGAAGGAGCAGGAAGACGCTATCAGGCGCCAGGTCCCGCTGGAGGAGCTCAACCCGATCCTCGCTAGGAAGAAAGTCCTGAAGAAAGCGTAGGGTCCGGGGACAGGGATCGGGGATCAGGGGGCGGGGGGCGGGAGCGCCGCCTTGTCGACCTTCGTCCAGCACCGCAGGCGCGTCAGCGCCATTTGCGTGGGTGACCACAGAGCGGAGAGCGTCCGCGGTTAGCGTGGTCTCCTCGCTGTTACGGCCGGCGCTGACGCGCCTTTACTGACGCTCGAGTAAAGCGGTGCTGACGCACTCGCACTCCAAATCGGCCTGCCCCCTATCCCTGCTACGGCTCCACGGTGAGCGTGCCGGCGTAGCTGCTTCCCCGGACGTCTGGGAAGTACATCTCGTAGCCGGCCGCGGGCATCGCCTGGAATTCCCCGGAGCTGGTAGCCTGGGCGAGGTAGGTATACTCGTAGGTGCCCTTCGGAAGGAAGCTGGCGAACAGGGCCACCCGGTCGTCCCGCGGCTCGACGTGCTGGAAGTAGTCATATTTCCACCAGGCCGGGAGCGCGGCGGTGCCTTTGTCCCGGGGTGCGTCCTCCTTGCGCACTCCACCGGTCTCGGCAGCCGCTGACAAGTTGGTCGTCTTCAGGTGGGTATCCACAGCTTCGAGTCCGGACGGCAGGGGGTCCTCCACGATCAGATAGTTCAGATCCTGAAGCGCCAGCAAAGTGAGCTTAACCTTCACCGTATCGCCGGCCTTCACCTGCGTGACTGGACCCGCGGCTTCATCCCCAAGGCGGTAGTACTCCCGCGAAATCGCGAGCCCCTGACTCACGGCATCCACCTGATCGCCCGACCGGAAATAGCGTAGCTGCATGGTGTAGTAGAGCTTTCCTTGACCGCTCTGCCCCTGGCCCGGGTTCGCCCTCGCGACGTTGACGCTGTTGTCCGAGCCAACCAGCAGATCCTTGACCTGAACCACCAGCGTCTTCGTGTCGTCCACGTTCTCAGGCTTCACTGTTTCCGTTGCCAGGTCCTGCCCGTTGACACTCACCTTGTAGGTGAAATCGGCGTTCAGCTCGTTGCTGGCCTGCAGGTAGTCTGTGAGGGCCAGAAGGCTCATGGCCGTCTCCTGGGTCGTCTCCCAGTGCCCTTCCTTCCTTGCAACCATCAGCCATCTCACCGCCGGTTGTATCCACTGGTTGCCGGGGGCGGCCCTCACCAGGGCATCCAGGATTACCGCCGTGCTCCTAGTATTCGTGTTCATGGTGCGGTAGTCGACGCCTTTCTCCTCCCAGTGGGTACCGGACCCGCTGGAGATGGCGGAGGAGGAGAGGTCGGAAACGAGGCTCTTGATCTGGTTGGCCTGGCCGCCGGCACCAAGCTTCTGGAGAGCCAGCATCAGATAAGCCCGACCGTAGTCGCCAAGGGTCGAGCGCCGATCGTACAAGGTGTTGGTCAGGCCGAGGTCACCCTTGCCGGCCAGCGCCAGGGCGTATAGCACGTAGGCGCGACTGTTAGGATTCTCCGGGTGGGCCACATCCGTGGGCTGATCCAGCGACTGCCTCAGGAACTCCGCCGCCCTGTCCAACACGTTCTGGTCGACCGTGTAGCCGGAGTCAGCTGCTTCCGCCAACCCCTGGACGACGTATGCCGTTATCCACTGATCGCTTGCATCGCCGGGCCACCAGCCCCAGCCACCATCGGGCCGCTGATCAGCGTAGAGCCGCTGGATGCTCCTGGAGACTATTCCGGGCAGCTTCGCCGCGATACCCTCCTTATCCGGCAGCTTCAACCTATCGAAGGCACGCTGCATTACCACCCGCGGCAGGAAGCGGCTGACCGTCTGCTCAGTACACTCATAGGGAAATTCGTCCAGGAAGCGGGCCGAGTAGCGCATCCCCGCTGCCAGCGACGGCGAGGTCTGCACCGTTAGCTCGCCCAGGCCCGTGTTAATGCCATCCGGTAGCCGGACCAACTCGGTGGTCGAGTCGCGCACCTCGCCGGAGGTAACCACAGACTCGGCGGTTGTCAGGGTATTCACGGGCAGGGTCAATTCCACGCTATCCCCGGGCACTCCGCCCGTCACGGGGCGGGCATCCAGCTTCAGGGTCGCCGTAGTGCCTCCGCCCGAGGCGGCATTTACCGTAACCGGCCACTCGATCTTCTGCATCTCGCCGGGCGCAACCTTCACCCGTTGCGCGGGGAAGCTGCCGCCAGTCTCGGGCTTAACGCCGGTAGCTGTGAGCGTGACGTCAGCCTCCACCTCCCTGTCTGTGTAATTGTGAAGGAAGGCAGCAAGCTTCTCGTGATCGCCCATCAGCAGGAAACGCGGGAACGCGGGTCGCAGGAGCAGGCTCTTGGCGGTCACGGTCTGGGCGCTTCCCGTGCCAAGCTGGGTCGCGGCCGTCACGCCGATGGCGGTGATCTTCCAGGTCGTGAGGCTGTCGGGCGTCGTCACAGTCACGGTCGCATTGCCATGGTCGTCGGTTCGCACGGATGGGTTCCAGTAGGCCGTATCCGGGAACTCACGTCGCACCGTCGGCACTCCGGAACCGCCGCCCGCGCCCTTTCGTTGAGTGGATAGGTCGGAGTTATACCGGTCTACCGACTGGGTCAGTGTCGCGGAGGTGCTTACGCCGAGGCTTCGCTGATCCCAGAACGCCCGCATCGGGTCGGGAGCGTTGTTGTCGGCGAGAGCCAGCACGGCGGCATCCACCACGGACAGAGAGAGTTCGGCGGAAGTTCCTTTCCCCGTCGAGTCGGTGGTCTTGATTGTGTAAGTGGCCTTGTCGCCCGGTTGGTACGTGGACCTGTCGGGAGTCACGGACACGTTTAGGGCCTTATCGGTCGCGGCCACGTTGAGGTCCGCGTATCCAAGGCGGAAGGTGGCGGCTACGCCGTTCGGGCCCGTGCCCTTGAAAAGGACCGCCGACACATATACGTTGGGGACGTAAGCCTCCTGGATCGGGACGTCTATCGTCTGGCTGTTGCC